>NZ_QBLR01000059.1:0-17219 GCF_003070835.1 Halanaerobium sp.
ACAATAATTAATTTCAGGGTATGAGAATACCCTGTTCTTTTAAATATTTACTGGTGAAAAACATGTCCTGGTTACTGAAATATTTCTTGTCTCATAACACAAATATTCAACTTATTGTAAATTTCCGGTATCTCCCAGTCGGTTATAATTCCCTGCAGCACTTCCTCTTTACTCCCGTTTTCAGTTATCAAAAAGGCATCAATCTTATTTCCTGCTTTAATTATTGACTCATGCTTATCAATTAAGGTATCCAGTTTGCTGTCTCTTGAAATAAATTCGCAGACTTCATCTTCTTCTGCATAATTTAGAACTTCTTTGATCTGAACATCTTCAATAATCAGTTTAGCGCTCTGATCTAACTTTAAATCTCCCATCCATCTAATAATTGTATTTGTGGTCAGCAATTCAATGTACTTCCCCTTTTGATCTACTACCGGAATTTGATCATAGTCATGTTTTTTCATATCCTGAATTGTTTTAATGATTGAGGTATCTTCCTTAATTACCATCAAATTATCATCAATAAAATCACTGATTTTTGGGGAATCTATAACTTTTTCTAAAATCTCTTCTAATAAAGTGTATAAGGAGTTGCTGGGTAAAAAATAATATTCATTATTGTGGGCAATTGAGTTTCTAACTTCTCTGACGGTATCAAGTTCATCTCTGTACTTTCTAATTATATAATCATTATTGCGGCCCTGATGGAGCAGGCTGTAAAAAGATGTGTCCCAGTCATTGACCTCTTTTAGATGTTCATAAAGTTCATTAAACATTTCAATAAATTTATCCTTTTTAGCTTCCATTTTTAGCACCTCTCTTTTCTATTATTTTAATAAAATCTCTACTAATATCTTATTCTTCAAAAAGAAATCTAATCCTTTTTCAGCTCTATTCCAGCATTTTATTAAAGGAAAAGTAATAATTTTGCTGAATATAAATAATAGATAATGCCTAAAACATAAGGAGGCAGCTTATGAAAAGTATAGAGGATTTTAATTTAAAAGAAATTACTGAAAAAAGAGAGTATCAGAAGTCTCCGGAAGCATGGGATGAACAGATCTTTTATTTTCTGCTTGTAGACAGATTCGCATCTGAAAAAGAATATCCCCTCTATGATCAAAAAAATGATTATGAAAATGCCTTAAAAACTGAGGCAGCCAGACAGAAGTGGCTGGAGAGTGGAGAAAAATGGATTGGTGGCACCTTAAAAGGAATAACAGATAAGCTGGACTACCTTAAAGAACTGGGAGTGAGTGTGCTCTGGATCAGCCCGGTCCTTAAACAGCCAGTTTACTCAGAAAATTATCACGGCTATGGAACCCAGAATTTTTTAGAGATTGATCCTCATTTTGGCACCAAAGCTGAGCTCAAGAAGTTGGTTGCTGAGGCTCACAAAAAGGAAATCTATATTATCCTGGATGTAATAATCAACCACACAGCTGATGTGCTGCTTTATGATGCAGAAGATGCCTTCTATACCGGTCAGGAGTATCCGGTTAAAGCTTTCAGGGATAAAGATGGGAAAGCAGTTGTTGATCCAAATAATCCTGACTACAGCACTACCTGGCCTGAAGGGGGAGTCTGGCCTCAGGAAATTTTCAATTTAGATACCTTCAGCAAAAAAGGTTATATTAGAAACTGGGACAGCGATCCAGAATTTAGGGAGGGAGATTTTTTCTCTTTAAAAAATATCAATACTGGTTCTGGCAGGGTAGATGATTATAAGCCTTCTGAAGCCCTAAAAGTTTTAACAGAGTGTTATAAATACTGGATAGCTTATGCAGATTTAGACGGTTTTAGACTGGATACAGTAAAACATTTAGATCCAGGTGCTGTCCGCTTTTTTGTCACAGAAATTAAAGAATTTACCCAGACTCTGGGTAAAAAGGATTTTTATATCTTAGGAGAAATTACAGGTGGGATGGAATTTGCAAAGTCCATCTGTGAAAACACAGGTCTTGATGCAGCACTTGGTATCAATAAAATCCCGGAAATTCTTGAAAATGTCGCCAAGGGATATTCCGCAGCCGAAAACTATTTTTCTATTTTTACCAATTCTCAGGTTTTAAGTGAAGGTGAAAATCAGTGGTATCATAAAAGAGTTATTACAATGTTTGACGACCATGATATGGTATATAAACCAAAACACAAAGAGCGTTTTACAGCAGATAAAAAAACAGCTCCTCTTTTAAAAAATGCAGTCTTTTTAAACTTCTTTACTGCCGGAATTCCCTGCATCTATTATGGAACTGAACAGGGTTTTGACGGTAGTGGAGACCACGACAAATATGTTAGAGAATCAATGTTTGGGGGAGAATTTGGTGCCTTCAGAACCAGAAACAGAAGCTTTTTTAACAGTGAACATCCTGTGTATCAGGAGATGAAAAAACTGGCTGAACTTAGAAACGAGTATATCCACCTCAGATTGGGCCGGCAGTATTTAAGAGAAATATCAGAGATAAAAAATAAGGATTTTCACCTTCCCCGGGCAGATCAAGCAAGGTGCAGAGAAATTATTGCCTGGTCAAGGATCTTCAGTCAGGGTGAATTTCTATTAGCAGTAAACTGTGATTTAGATAAAGCTCAAAAAGTCAAAGTCTTAATCGACAGTGAAATTCATCTGCCCGGCGAAAAATTCATCTGTGTTTACTCTTCTGCTGCAGAGAAAATTGGGGAAGAACTTGAGGTGAAAGCAGCTGATCAGGGTAAAAATTATCTGGAAATAGCTGTCCCGGCAAAAGGAAGGGCTATTTATAAATCCTTATAAGCTGCAGCTTATTCTAATGCTGCATACTGATCCAGTTCTTTTTTGATATCCAGCATCTGCTGGTCGAGTTTTTTGATCATTTCGGCAGACTCCTTCAATTTCTCCGGAATCTCATCTGGAGCATCATTTTTGTATTTATAATAGATCTTATGTTCCAAACTGGCCCAAAAATCCATGGCAATTGTTCTAGTCTGAATTTCAACTTTAGTCATCCGGGCCTGACTGCTTAAAAAGATCGGCAGCTGAATTAATAGATGCAGGCTCCGGTAGCCATTTTCTTTCGGATTTTTGATATAATCTTTGACCTTTAAAACCTCAATATCATCCTGAGATTTGATCATTTCTAAAATCTTATAAATATCATCGGTAAAAGAGCAGATAATCCTGATTCCAGCTATATCATTGATCTTAGTTTTAGCATTTTCAATGTTGACCTCATAGCCTTTGCGCTCCAGCTTTTCTATAATGCTGTCAGGTTTTTTAACTCTCGTTTTAATATGCTCAATTGGGTTGTGATCATGAATTATTTTAAATTCGTTATTTAAAATTTTAAGTTTGGTGTTTACTTCTTCGATTGCTGACTCATGGATAAAGATCAGCTCCCGCCATTCTTTAAAACCATACTGGTCTGCTATGTTCATCAGCTGTTCTTTATTGATATTAGATTCCATTTATTCCACTCCTAGATATGCTTAGAAATTTTAATATTAATATAGTTCAATTATAACAGTTAAAACTTAAAAATAGATTAACTTTTCTTATTTCTGAGCCGCATTTTCTGCAATTTTAACAATCAATTCAGCTGCTTTTTTCATATTTTCTACCGGAATAAATTCAAATCTGCCGTGAAAGTTATAGCCTCCTGCAAATAAGTTGGGAGTTGGCAGTCCCATATAGGAAAGTCTCGCACCATCTGTTCCACCTCTGATAGGCTTAATATCCGGAGTTATCCCCAGCTCCTCCATTGCTTTTTTGGCAAGCTCAATTATCTCAAAATGAGGCTCAATTTTTTCTTTCATATTGTAGTAGCTGTCTTCTATCTTGACTTCAATTACATTTCCATATTTATTATTTAAAAAATCCACCACCTGCTGCATTAAGGCCTTCTTGTTTTCAAAACCTTCTTTGGAAAAATCTCTGATAATATAACTTGATTCAGTATAATCTACACTACCATCGATATCAATTAAGTGATAAAAACCCTCATAGCCTTCAGTATGTTCCGGTGCTTCTGCAGTCGGCAGCATAGCATCTAATTCCATCGCGATTTTCATTGAATTAACCATTACATTCTTAGCAGTACCTGGATGAACATTTTTACCCTGTATTTTTAGATCAGCAGAAGCTGCATTAAAGTTTTCATATTCCAGTTCTCCCAGTGGTCCCCCATCAAGTGTATAGGCAAAATCTGCTCCAAAGGCTTCTACATCAAAGTGGTCTGCTCCTCTGCCAATTTCTTCATCAGGTGTAAAGCCGACCTTAATTAATCCGTGCTTGATTTCAGGATTTGAAATTAAATAATCGAGTGCAGTTAGAATTTCAGCTATCCCTGCTTTATCATCAGCACCCAGCAGGGTTGTTCCATCTGTGGTAATTAGAGTTTTACCTTTTAATTCTTTTAGGGCTGGAAACTCAGCTTCAGTCAGGCTGTACTGATCATTTAATTGAATCTCTCCTCCCTGATAATCTACCAGCTGGGGATTAGTCACCTGACCATCTAAATCAGGACTGGTGTCCAGATGGGCTATAAAGCCGATAGTTGGAACTTCCTCAGCTGTATTAGAGGGCAGCTCTGCATAAATATATCCATTTTGATCCTGCTTAACATTTTCTAAACCTAATTCATTTAATTCTTTCACTAAAAGTCTGCCAAGTTCGAGCTGCCCTTTGGTACTGGGAACAGTCTCTGAATCAGCATCAGACCTTGTATCTACTGCTATATATCTTTTAAATCTTTCTACTATTTTACCCATCATATTCATCTCCTGTTTTAATTTTATTTTGGTTAGTTCTAAAAATTTTTAATAACAAATGAGTTTTTCACTCTTGAATTTAGATCAGACTGCTATTACAGCCTAACTAATATTATTCTGTAAAAAGAAATTAATTCCTTTTAAAATGCTCATTAAATTATTTTTAAAAATAAAAAGCTCTCCTCGTTTAGAGAAGAGCAATTGGTCACTCATCATTATCTATTTTTTCCAGTCTACACTCTCTCCTCCAGCCAGTTTAGAATATCATTAATCACTGTTTCTTTTTCTTCCGAATTTAAGATTTCGTGGTAGAGTTCAGGATAGGTTTTTAGGCTTTTATCTTCAGCAGCAATTAAATCATAGAACTTTTCGGAACAGCTCGGATCAACTATCTTATCTCCCTCACCGTGCAGGATTAGAACCGGGTACTCGTACTGAGCCAGATTTTCAACCAGCCAGGGTATTCCGTCATCGATAAAGACAACCTTCATCAGTTTTAAAGTAGTAAATTCAGAAACATAGGGGTCCTTTTTGTAGTCATCAACTACATATTCTGATCTGGAAACAAATTTACCCAGCTCATTGGGGAGCTTCATCTCTGGATTATCCTCCAGGCTCAGCTCTTCTAATTCTTTGAAGGCCTCAAGCTCATTGGTCGCTGCAGCACTTAAGATCTGTCCGGTCAGTTTATTTGGATATTTAACCCCATAGCCGGCAGCAATAAAACCACCCATACTGTGGCCGAGCATGAAAATTGGCAGCTCAGGATTTTCTTTTTTGACCAGTTCATAAACTGTATCCGCATCATCTAAATAGGTATTGAAATCCTCAATATAGGACTGAGCACCATCAGATCTGCCGTGGCCGCGATTATCAAAGCGGTAAACTGAAAAACCTTCTCCATTCAACCTGCCGGCAAAATAATCATATCTGCCCTGATGCTCATTTAAGCCGTGGACAATGATCACCACAGCCTGCGGATCATCAACCAGATCCCGGCGCAGAAAGAGCTTCTGAGAATCAAAAGTCTCAATAAATTCAGTGTTGTGCATTATAAAACCTCCTTATATTTTTAATTAGTTAAAATGTCCAGTTCAGCCCCAGACTGATATTTGTATATTCCTGTTCTGCTTCATAATAAATATCTCGTATTATAGTTCCATCAGAGTGAAATTGATTCTGGCTTCCTTCAACCTCAGTCTTATTATAGCCGACATCCAAAACCAGACTTGCTGCTGAAGTTAGATTATAACTTGCCCTGCCGTTGACCAGAATTGAATTTCCTTCTCCCTCTCCTTTAACCGTCATATCACTTTGCAAATAATTATTTTCATCTTTCATTCTGACCCAGTCGGAATAGGCAGCACTTAAAATTAAATCAAATTTGTCGTTATTTTTAGTCTTCAAATCAAAACCGAGATAGGGAATGTCATATTTAGCCTGATAGTTAACATTCCCCCCTTCATAATTAGTAGTTTTTCCTTCCGGTTCATCAGTAGCATCAGTTAAATAGGTTCTTTTTAAATCATAAGATAAAAGATCATAATTATCCTGCTTATAACCTAAATGCAGAGTATAGTCGAGATTGTCTGATGCTCTGAGCCACTCGTTTCTGATTTTAAAATCCCACCTGATGATATCCTTTACTTCTGTGGGAGAAGTACCAATTACATCTTTATTATTGATTCCGGTAGTATAGAGCCAGTCGGAGTCTTTAAAAGTTCCAGCATCATCACTTAAGTTCTTTTCTAATTTGAGAGAAATCCCACCAATATTAAGCTTCGGCATAGTTAGATTATTTTTATAGCTTAAATTGATCATCTCCACAGCAAGGGGAAATTCCAGCCGACTTTTAAAGCCATAATTTAACTGAGCGGTATCAATATCACCTATACTGTATTCTGTATAACCATCTCCAGCCCCGATGCCGAGCTCAAACTGGTGCTCTAAACTCTGAGCTAAAACTGCTGTCTTAAAAGCTGAAAAGAGCAAAACTACCAGAAGTAAAATTATTATTGTTTTATTCATCATTCATCTCTCCCTGAATATATATTTTTATTTCAAATTCATCTTGAGATTTCGGATCTATTCAATCTAAAAAGCCGCTTAAATCCGAATAAAATTATATCTCTAAAAAATATTCTAGCTTTCTACCCGATCTCTCCCCTCTGCCTTAGCTTTATATAAGAGGTCATCTGCTCTTTTTATCAGCTGCTGGCTGCTTTCTTTTTCAAATTGAACCGCTCCGAAACTTGCTGTCAGCTTAAAATCCTGCCCACTAACTTCTGCATTTTTTATCTTCTGACGCAGTTTTTCTGCCACCAGAGCTGCTTTTTTTAAATCTGTTTCCGGTAAAATAACTAAAAATTCTTCTCCACCATAGCGGCCGACTAAATCCAGCTTTCTTGTGTTCCGCTGCAGAATAGTGCCTATCTTTTCTAAAACCTGATCCCCGAACTGATGGCCGTAGCTGTCATTAATATCTTTGAAAAAATCCAGATCCAGCATCAGCAGTGAAAGCTCCCTTTTATATCTTCTGCATTTTTCTAATTCAACTTCTAAAAGGTCCAAAATCCGTCTTCTGCTGAGCAGCCCTGTCAGGTCATCTGTGATTAACATTTTTCTTAACTCTTTAGTTCTCTCTTCTACTTTTTCTTCTAATTCCTTGTTTAATTTCTCGATCCGCTGCCTTTCTTGATGTTTAGAATAAAAGACAAACAGCAGCAATACTATCACCAGACTCAAAAATATTAAACCCCAGTATAGAAACTGATAATTTCTCTCCCAGAATGGCTGCGGCCGGTTTATTATTTCCCGGTCTGCAGGAAGCTCGGCCTGGCTGATCTTAAACCTCTGCAGCTGATTATAATCAAAATAATATTTACTGCTGATATCATCAACTATTTGCCCGCTGAAATCATTTTCTCCACTGATAATATTCTTTGCCATTAAAGCAGCCTGCCTTCCCTGCTCCTGAGCAGAAATCAGCTTGCCGCCCACTATTCCCTTACCGAGATAAAAATCCCAGGTGCCGTAAATTGGATTCTCACTAACTTCCTTAATTTTACTAATACCCTGGTTATAGGAAATAAAATTACCTTCTTCATCTCGATTCAATACCAGCAGATAAATTACATTATTTTGATCCATTTTAAGCAGTCTGTTCTGCAGTTCAGGAATGGTAAAGGAATCCCAGATTTCATAATTGAGCCGAGCTTCGTATTCGGTCAAAATCAATTCGAGTTCTGCTTTGATATTTTTGCCGGTCAGAGTCCGATCATTGATGATAATTAGTTTATTTAAAGCAGGATGTAGTTTTAAAATCAAATCGAGATTAGCTCTGTGTTCGGCTTTTTCTACCAGCCCACAAATATCCTGCTGATCTTCTAAAAAATTTTTATTCAGGTTATTGACTCCACAGAATATTACCGGGGCTTCCGGGTATAATTCCTCCCCGTATTCAATTATAAAGTCGAAAGCTGCATTATCAGAAACTATGATTGCATCAAAATCAATAATTCTGGCTTTTTCCCGGTAAAGTGAAATCAACTTGTCATAGTATTCCTGGCTGAAGTTTCTTTTGGTATCCAGATATTCATAATAGATTTTGACCTCATTCTGATAGGGAAAAACGGACCTGATTCCCTCAGAAATCTGATCAGTCCACTCCAGGCCCTGATGATAGGAGTGCAGTACCAGAATATCTTTTTCAGCAGCAGCTGCTGCCGGCAGTAATAAAATTAGTATGATTAAGAGTAAAAATATTATGAAATTTTTAATTTTAATCACCCCTATCACCTAAAGCCTATTGTTCTTCGACAATTTTTTGATAAAGCCTATCTGTATCCTCTTTTGTACAGAGCTCAGTCCCCGGAGTCATTACAGCTGCAGAACCGGCAGCCAGTCCATAGTAAAATGAATTTTTTAGGCTCTCTCCCCGGGCAAGGCTCAGAACTATTCCGGCTACCATACTGTCTCCTGCTCCTACCTTGCTTTTGATGGGAACAGTTGGCGGTCTTTTAAACTCAGCCTGCTGATCATTAACCAGCAGAGCCCCTCCGGCACCTATAGAGATTACAATCACCTGACAGCACCTGTCTTTAACAAATTTTAAGGCCGCTTCCTTAATTTGATCTTCATCCTTTAACTCCCGGCCCACCAGGTCCTGAAATTCTCCCAGATTTGGCTTGATTAAATAAACTCCTTCTTCGATCACTGACTTTAGAGGCTGGCCAGAAACATCAACTATTACCTCTGCCCCTTTTCTTTTAGCCAGGGCTGCCATCTCTGCATAAATATCAGTACTTACTCCCTGGGGAATACTGCCGCTGAGCACCAGATAATCAGGAAAGGGATCAAGTTCAGTTAAAGTTTTAAAAATTTTATCATATTCTTCTGCAGTAATTTTTGGACCGGGCATGCCAAATCTGTACTGCTGATTGGAAGTCTTCTCATTGATAATCAGGTTTTCCCTTGTTTCTGCCTCAATCTCTATCGCCCCGGTATTTAGATTTTCTTGAGCCAGCAGTTCTGCAAGTTTTTTACCGGTAAAGCCCCCGGAAGTATAGAGAAGCAGGGAGCTGCCTCCGAGTTTTTTTACTGCTCTGGAGACATTAATTCCGCCACCACCAGGTTCAAATTTGGGCTGGTCACAGTAGAGCTTATCCTCTGCTTTAACATGCTCAACACTGGAACTTTTATCAACAGCCGGATTTAAAGTAAAGGTTACTATCTTTTTCATCTCAACTCCTTTCTCAAAACTGTCCCTAAAAAATTTAAATTATTCAGTTCCTTCTCCATGGGCATAACGGCTGGCAGCTGCAGAAGCAATACCGGCCACTAAATCATCGAGAAAGGTATTAACTCGGCCGTCCTCTTTGGTGTCCAGCTCCTTAATTATCCCGGATTTTGCCTTATCCAGATAGCCGTAACTTGTAAGGCCGATAGTACCGTAGAGGTTGACAATTGAAAGCGGCAGAATCTCGTCAATCCCGTAAAGACCCTCATCAGTATCGATAATACTCTGAATCGGCTCCGGCAGCTTTTTCTGCTCTGCCAGCTCATCGATTGCCACCCCGGTTAAAATTGCGTGTGCCACCTCTCTTTTCTTTAAAACTGAATCTACATTTTCTATACATTCCTCCAGTTTAATCTCCGGGTTATATGGTTCCTGCAGCTTTTTGACAAGTTCTGCAATATCCTCAACTGTTACCCCTCTCTTATTTAAAACTTCTATTGATTTCTGGTATAATTCTTTCATTGATTCGTTCATTATCTTCCTCCTTCAGTTGAAAATAAACTATTTTTTCTGGATCCTGCACTGACTGCAGCAGTTTTCTGCCGCTGAAAAATAATCCAGATTATTATTTATCCTTCTATTATTAATATTAGCCGCCAGAAAGAATTTTCCTTTAAAAAAATCCCCTGCAGAACCCAGAGGCTCTAACAGAGGATTTAAAACAGCTATTCAATTTATTCAATAATTCTATTTAAACATCTCTTCCAGTTCTGACAGGTCTTTTTTGGCTTTAAAAGAACCTTCTTCAGCCAGCACCTTTAGATAATAAATTATTTCAGCAGCGTTTTCTGAGCCGGATTTAAAATCAAAAGTAACCCGTTTTAAAAACTTTTCTACAGACTCCGGAGTCTGTCCCATAATATCAAAGCTCTCCTCGGCTGATTTTTTCGGATCCTCGTTAATTTCTCTGATTGCTTTTGCTATTTCTTTCATAAAAAGGTCCACAATCTCCGGATGCTGGTCAGCAAATTCGCCCTTAAATACCAGACCGGCATTGGGAAGTTTACCTGCTCCCGGATGGATTTCCTGCCAGAGGTCCTTATAGGCAATGGAAACCACAGCATCTTCTGCCTCCTTGAGGGCAAAACTGGCCTCCGGCTCCCTTAAGAGCACAGTATCAATTTCTCCCCGCACAAATTTAGCCTTTAGTTCTTCCGGACGACCAAAGGGCTGGCCGAAGACAAAATCAAAATCATCAGGATTATAGCCTTTTTTCTTCATCAGATATTTAGTAACTCCAAAGGGAGGTGTTCCCTTGGCCAGCGGCACGTGAATCTCGTGCCCCTTTAAATCGCCAAAGTTATCAGCCTGGTAGCCCCGGGTTAAGAGATAGAAATTATCCCAGACATTGACTGACTTCATCCGCAGGTCGATCCCGTTGAGGTAGAGCTTGGCTGCTGCTACAACTGCCGAAAAAGTAATATCTGCCTTACCGTTCATCAGCCAGCTCATGTGACTTTCTGCCTTATCCCACATTTTAAGCTCTTTAATTTCAATTTTATCCATCAGCTCTTTTGACTTTAAAAGCTTCATGATAATTGGATAGACAACCGGAGTTGCCGACTGAATGACAACCGGCACCTTATCTCCTGCCTGATGCTCTTCTGCCTCAGAACTCTCAGTTTCTTTTTTATAAAAATATATTTCAAATTTAAAATCATTGATCTGCTCGGTGTAGTGCTCAAAACCGAGAGAGTTAAGCATATTAATTAAGGGGATCGGTTCAAAAATCTGGACCAGTTTAAAACCCTCTCCCGCCTTTAAAGACTGTGCTTTTTTCATAATATCAGCCAGGGGATCTTCTTCACTGCCGATAACATTAATTTCCTTAAACTCTGCGCGGTCACTCAGCCACTCAGGCTGCTCATTCTTTTCTGTTTCAACTAAAATTTCTGCATCAATACATTCTGGAAAGCTGGCAGCCAGTTCTTCTTCCATCCCGATTACCTTATTTAGAGTGTGCAGAACCTCACAGGTCGAAAAACCACCCATTTTGGCAATATCTTTGACTCGAGCGAATTTTCCCACGGTATTATAGACCATCTTATTATCAAGTTTTGAAAATTTCGGTGACATTTCCTTTAATGTTTCTTTTAATTCTGGATATTCATTTAATATAGCATCAAGTTTTGTTTCTGCCTTAATCAGCATTAAAATTTCCCCCTCAGATTGTTATCCTTTTATAGTTAACTAATTGAAAACCATTCTCAATCTAATTTATAGTTAATTACTATACTTTACTATAATCAACCAGAGGAGTTTTGTCGGTGATATATATCACAGTTTATAGATATAGTTCTAATTTCTAAACTTCCGCAAACTTATCTCTGTAGATGAAGCCGAAAACAAGGGTGAAAAATCCGGTAATTAGAGCCATTCCCAGCCAGCTGAGCTGATAACTGTTATTTAAATCGGCCAGCAGTCCAAAAAGTGGTGGACTGAGTAAAACTCCAAAGCGGATAAAAACCAGTGAAAGCCCTGTCCCGATCCCGGCCAGTTTTTCGCTGGCCAGCTCAATCACAGTTGTAAAGTATAATCCCATCCAGCCCAGGCTGACAAAGCCTAAAATTAAAGAACTTAAGTAGATAAGATAAAGCGGCAGCTCCAGAGCACTCATAATTCTAAAATAATAAAGCATTACCAAAGTTAAGCCGATTCCAACTATCACAAGTCCCCTGCTCCTGCTGCCGTTTAAGAATTTATCATTGATCCATCCCCAGAGAGGTCTGCCCATTATTCCACCAATCTGCAGCAGACCAAAAGCAAACCCAGCAGAGGTCCGGCTTAAAGGGAGGTCCTGGGTTAAATAAAGTGTGTAGTGAGCCGGTATGGCACCAGAATTAAATCCTAAGATCAGACCGAATAAACAGACAAAAAGCAGATCTTTATTCTGAAAAAGTTTTAGAATTGAATCTTTAAAATCTAGATCATTTTTTGAATCAGCAGCTTCTCCTCCAGCAGCTCCCTTTTCTTTATAAAAGATAAAGATGCCCACTAAAATAGCGATCAGGGCGGAAAAACTTACTGCATTTCTCCAGCCAATTTTTTCTGCCAGAAAAGGCAGAAACACTGCTCCTGTAAAACCACCAATTCCTCCTCCCATCTGCATAACTCCCATGGAAGTTGCTCGGTTCTCAGGAGTGGTCCTCTGCATGACAGCTTTATTTAAAGATGGAGTTATGATGCTGAAAAAGAGGCCGGATAATAAGGCCAGCGCTAAAATCAAAGTAAAATTGGGTGAGCGCGACTGCAGCAGCATTAAAATTCCAAGCACACCGGTCCCCACAACCAGACCTTTTTTGGAGCCAATTTTATCAACTATTCTGCCGCTGAAAACTGCAACAGCTGTCGCCAGCAGAAAATGAAAGGTAGAATACAGGCCGGCTCTGGAGCTGCTTAATACAAATTCTTCTCTGATAAAGGGCATTAACGCTAAAACACCCTGAATATTGATATCCACTGCCAGATAGGCGGTGGAAATTATTAATAAAAACTTATACTGTAGTCCATTTTCTTTTTCCAAATTAAACACCTTCTATGTATTATTAATATTGAACTGATTATAACACAAAATTTATGTTTTTCAATTTTTAAAGATTACTCAGCAGCAAAAGCTTTTGCTTACTGGGGCAGATAAATATAAATATAAAAAATCCCCCTCAGAATTTAATCATATCTGTGGGGGATCTACTATCACGATCTATAATATTTTTACTTCAGATTCTCAAAATCTTCTACACCTGCATTAGGATTAGCTAACATCATAGTTAGAGCCATTTCTTGTAATCTTTTCATCTTATAACAGCCTCCTTTTTATTTGCTTAGGTACATTATACTAAAATCTGATTTTAAATAAGTTAACTGTTTTACACTAATTTAAAATAACTATTAAACCGAGAAATATAAAAGCAGTCCCGATTGCTTTCGATAATCTTTTCTCTGAAGCTCCATTGGCAAAACTGGCAGCTGTTACAGCACCTGCTAAAGCTGCTGAGCCGCTTAAAAATAATTCTAAATATGGAAGGTGCTGTTCGACAATAAAGTGGCTGGCTGAACCAAAAAGAGCGGTAAAAGTCATAATCAAAACAGAAGTACCGATAGCAATATGAGTTTTATAATCTAAAACAAAGGTTAAAACCATTAGAATCATTACTCCACCACCGGCACCAAAAATTCCGGTCATTAAACCGATAAGGGTCCCAAATAAGACTGAAGCTAACTTTTCTCTTTCTCGAAAGAATTTAAGATCAAATTTTTCTTTAAACTCTTCCACCCGCTGATTGATGGGCTTTCTTCTAAAAGAAATCCCGGTTAATAAAATTATGATTCCTGTCAGTCCACCTAAAGCAGCAGAATTCATCCCTCCAGATAACCAGCTCCCCAGAACGGCAGCCGTAACTGCAGAAAAAGCTATTAAAAGTCCCCCTTTAATATTTATATTGCCGTGTTTTTTATATGTATAGGCTGAAACTGAAGAGGCAACTACATCAGTAGCCAGACTGATACCAATAGCTGAATAAGGATCATAACCTAAAAAGATTACCAGAAAGGGAGTTACAATTACCACAGCTGAAGCCCCAACCAGTCCGGTCACTATTCCAGCTCCAAATCCAGCAATTAATAATACTAAAATTTCCATCATTAAACTAACAACTCCTATTTATTTATAATTTATAAATATTATAAGTAAACAGGAGTCAATTTGCAGTTAAATACTAACATCTTTATTTTATAACAAACTAAGCCAAAAGTCACCCGCTTCCGGGTTATTAATTTGTTGCTTTAAAAGTTATTTGTGTTATACTTGATTTAATTATATAGAAGGCTGAATAAATAATGAAAGGAGTTTTTATAGTGAAAAGTAAGGATGACTTAATCGATATTAAATCAATCAAAAATGATAATTTAGGTGGCTCAAAGCCGGAATTTCTCAATGCTCAGGCTGCAAAAAGGGCAAGGAAATTTCACAGTTCTTTTAAAGAATACAGAGCAACCCCACTGACCAGTTTAAAACATCTGGCTGAATATCTGGGGATTAAAAACATCTATGTTAAAGATGAATCATATAGATTTAACCTCAATTCCTTTAAGGTTCTAGGAGGTACCTATGCAATAGCAAAATCACTGGCTGAAAAATTAGACAGAGATGTTGAAAATTTAAATTTTGAGATGCTTAAGAGTAAAGAGGCTAAAGAAGAACTGGGAGATATCACTTTTATCACTGCTACTGATGGAAACCACGGCAAGGGAATTGCCTGGGCTGCAAACCATCTCGGCCACCAGGCTGTTATTTATCTTCCGGACGGATCTGCGCAAAAAAGGGTGGATGCCATCCGCGAAGTAGGTGGTAAAGCAATTGTTACCAACTTAAATTATGATGATACAGTTGCTTATGCAATCAAAAAAGCTGAAGAAAATAACTGGCATCTGGTGCAGGATACAGCCTGGGAGGGTTATGAAAAAATACCGACCTGGATTATGCAGGGGTATACCACAATGGCTGAAGAGATCAAACTGCAGCTGGAACTGGAAGGAATTGAGGAGCCGACTCATATGTTTCTGCAGGCAGGAGTGGGTTCGATGGCCGGCTCTATCCTCGGCTATTATATCAACCAGTTTGACAACTATCCAATCACTACAATTATTGAGCCAAATGAGGCTGCCTGTGTATTCAATTCTGCTGCTCACTCTGACGGTAAGACTCACAAAGTTGAAGGGGATCTAAAAACTGATATGGCCGGGCTGGCCTGCGGAGAAGCCAATCCTTTAGCCTGGGAGATCTTAAGGGATTATGCCCACATGTTCATTTCCTGTAATGACTATGTTTCCTCCCGCGGAATGAGAATTCTGGCCAATCCGATTGCCGATGATAAGCAGATTATTTCCGGGGAATCAGGTTCAGTTGGTCTCGGACTTCTATCCTTACTGATGGAAAAGGAAAATCTGCGCAGTTTAAAAAATGAGCTGCAGTTGGATGAAAATTCAATTGTTTTAATCTTTAATACTGAAGGTGCTACAGATACTGTAAATTACAGAAAGATTGTCTGGGATGGAAAAGACAGCCTCCTCGATTAGAATTCAGACAAAAAATTATGATAAAACAGAGCCTCCTCTTAAAACTGAGGAGGCTTTTAATAATTAAGCTGAAATTATTTCAAAAAATGAATCCAATTAATTATGAGGCGCTGCTTTCCTTTCTAAGTAAATAATAGGCGGCAGACATCACTGCAGAAACAAGGATAAAGGTAAATAGATAGCCAAATAAATCAATAAATATTCCTCCCATCAGCGGCAGGAGCACAACTAAAAAGTTTAAGGTTCCTCTAATCCCCAAGTAGACAGTCCTTCTGTCATCAGGGGCAATTTCTAAGAGATAGGGCTCAAAACCGACTTTGCGGCCGCTGATTAAAAATCCAATTAAAAAGAAGATTATTGAATAGGTTTCTGGACCAAAATTACTGAGCAGGAGGGCAATTATCGGAATCACCGCACCACCCAGAATACAGATTCTAACTACAGCCTGAGAGTTTAACTTGTCAGAAATATAGCCCCAGAAAAGATTGGAAACTATTGTCCCTGCAATCTGAAATAGAAGATATCTGCCGATATAATCAGAGCCAATTCCAAAACTGTCCTGAGCATAAACTATATAGAAAGGCAGCAGCATCAAACTGAAGCTTGCCATATTTTCGATGATTATAAAAGAAGCAAAATTCTTATCCTTTTTTAAGATCCCGGGAACCTTTTTAATGTATTCTTTTAGAGAAAGCAGATCCTCATCTTTACTGACAGACGGAGGCTCTTTGATTAACCAGAAGGCTAAAGCAGCAATTATTAAACCGACAAATCCAATAAATAAGGTTATTGAATAATTTAAAGGAAAGCCAAATCTATCCCCTGAGAAAATGTTCTGAACAACCATCCCTCCCATAAAGGCTGCCAGACTGGCGGCAAACTGTTTGCTGGCATAGAGCTTTCCTCTCTCCTCACTGGCAACAGTTTTGGCAATTATATCTCCATAAGAAATACTGGCAAAACCGCCGGAGATTGAAAAAACAAGTACCCAGAAAAAGAAAGAGATAATAACTAAATTAGGTGAGCTGCTGCCGAAATAGTAGGTAAAGCCAGCCATCCCCAAAAAGGAAAAAGCTCTCAAATAAATTCCAATCAGCAGAAATTTCTTGCGGTAGTCATAGCCATTCATATAATGGCTGAAAATAATGTTAAAAATTCGGGGTGCCCCGAGCATTATTGAATATAAAAGTCCAAAAATGATTTTAGAATCAATCAGAGTTGAAACCAGGGAAGGAAAAACTGTATTAAAATCGATCATTGACATCGTCAAAGTTAAAAAGAACCCGTGCCAGATAAAGATCAGATATGACTTTTTTAAAGATTTATTCATCAGCAAAACTCCTCGCATTATTTTTTAATCATTCGCTCAGAAGTTTAGCAGGAATTTTATTTGAATGCAGTTAATTGTTAAACATTTAAAAAGAAAAATCCCCAGCAGTTTTAAAATAGCTGCTGAGGAGTTTGTCCGAATTCTAAATTAAAGTTAATTAATCATCATCACGCTCGTCATCATCATCATCGTCGTCGTCATCGTCATCGTCTCTATCATCGTCATCGTCATCGTCTCTATCATCGTCATCGTCATCGTCTCTATCATCGTCAT
>NZ_QBLR01000060.1:0-17061 GCF_003070835.1 Halanaerobium sp.
TGAACCTGGTCCAAATGAGCTCATTTGGACCAGGTTCAAAATACAGGTTCAAATAATCAGAATGAATTCAGAAAATTTGATATTTAATCTTGCAAATTGTATGAAAATTTGTTATTATATAAATATGTTAATTTAAACGTTTTAAAAGAGGGCGATTATATGGCTGTAACTTTAAATGATATTGCCAGAAAAGCAGGAGTTTCACTGGCAACTGTCTCACTAGCACTAAATGACAGTAACAAAGTAAATAAAGATACCAAAATTAGAATTAAGGAAATAGCAGATGAACTAAATTATGTTCCCAATGCCAGAGCCAGAGCACTGGTAAAAAAGTCAACTAAAACTATTGGACTGGTTATACCTGAGGTGGTTAACCCCTTCTTTGCTGAGCTGGCTCAGGCGATTAAGGATTATGTGCGCAGTCAGGACTTTAATGTTATTTTATGCAGTACTGACTATCAGAGTGAAGAAGAATTAAGGTATATCAATATGTTTCGCTCTGGCCAGGTTGATGGTGCAATATTTGCCTGTGTAGGAGATATGATGGCTCAGCACAACGAATTGATTATCAAACTAGTTGAAGAAAATATACCAGTTATTTATGTTGACCGTGATGGGGTAGATCATGATTTGATTCCAGTTGTTAAAAGTGATGTTTACCATGCTGCATATCAGGCAGCTGATTATTTGATTTCAATTGGCCACCGAGAACTTGCTTTTGCTGGTCAGAGTGTAGAAAGATTAAATGGTTTTAAAAGTGCTTTAATGAAGCACGGATTGGAGCTTAAAGAAGAAAATATTTATTATGATTATTTAAGAATGGAGGGCGGCTACACAGTTGGCGAAAAAATAGCTGCCAGAGCCAATAAACCAGAGGCTGTAGTTTGTTTAAATGATGAAATGGCAATTGGTGTGATTCAGGCTTTAATTGCTGAGAAAGTTAAAGTTCCAGAAGATATATCTGTAGTTGGAATTGATAATATTAAAATGGCGAATTTCTATAATCCCTCACTGACCACAGTTAATATACCGGTCAGCCAGATGGGAGATAAAGCAGCAGAAATACTGCTTAAGAGAATAGCTGGAGACACTCTTAGTCCAAAAGAAAAGTTTTTTATCTTTCCTACAGAATTAGTAATTAGAGATTCTAGTCGGAAAGCTTAGCTAAAATAAAAGCTCCAAAAATTTACAAGTACCCGGTACTTAAGTTGGTACTTGAGAGGAGGGATATTTTAAAGTAAATTTAAAACGTTTAAATTTAGGTTATAAAAATCAAAAGGGGGTTATTTTTAAATGAATTTTAAGAATTTTTCACTTATTACAATTACTTTAGTGATGGTTTTGGTACTTTCTTTCTCTGCAGCAGCTCAGGAAAAATTGGTCGTTAACACTTATACCAGTGACCCGGCGCCAAGAAAAGCAATGCAGGAACTTGTTGCTCAGTATGAAGAAATGAATCCTGATGTTAATGTTGAACTGAACATAACAGCTCACGAAGATTTTAAGCAGGCAATTAGAGTCTGGTTAACATCTGATAATCCACCAGATGTATTCAGCTGGTTTGCAGGCAACAGAGCTGCTTACTTTGTTGAAAAAGGGTTGATTATGGATATTTCTGATGTTTGGGAGGAAGAAAACTTTTACGAAAAATTTCCAAAAGCTTTTAAGAGCATCAGTGTTTTTAATGATAAAGCCTACTTCCTTCCCCACAACTACTACTGGTGGTCTGTATTTTACAGAGAGTCAATTTTTGAAAAATATGGCCTAAAAGAACCGCAGACCTGGGAAGAATTATTAGAGGTTGGAGAAACATTAAAAGCAAATGGTATTACTCCTTTTGCAATTGGAACCAAATTCCGCTGGACAGCAGCCGCCTGGTTTGACTATTTAAATTTAAGAATTAATGGTGCTGACTTCCATAAAGAATTAATGGCCGGTAAAATTCCTTTTACTGATGAAAGAGTAGCAGAAGTCTTTAAAAAATGGAAGTATCTAATTGAGAATGATTTCTTTGTTGAAAACGCAGCAGCTTATTCCTGGCAGGAAGGTTTAAGATTCCTCTCTAATGGGGATGCAGCTATGTATCTAATGGGACAGTTCATTTTAGATGCAACATCCGAAGAGGTAAGCAAAGATCTAAACTTCTTCCGCTTCCCAATTCTGGATAAAAGTGTTCCTGTAGCTGAGGATCTGCCAACAGATGGTTTTATGGTACCTGCCAAAGCACCACATCCAGAATTAGCAAAAGACTTTATAGCCTTCCTTGGTTCTGTAGAAGGACAGCGTCTGTTTGCTGAAGATCTCGGCCGTCTGGTAACAAATAAGAACATGCCGGCTGAGGTTTATGATGGTTTGACAAATAAAGGTCGAGAAATGATTAATAATACTGATAAGCTTGCTCAGTTCTATGACCGCGATATGGATCCAGAATTAGCTGATAAAACAATGGATTCACTAATGGCTTTCTGGTATTCACCAGAAGATTACAGAAATATTATGAAAGAAATGGAAGCACATCGTCAGAACTTTATCAATGACTAAATAGTTAAGATCTCACCTGTGGGGTCAGGCGACCTCACAGGTGAAAATTTTTTGGAGGTGTTATTTTGAAAAGAAAGTATATACCGTGGGCATTTTTATCTATACCCTTAAGTTTATATTCAGTCTGGGTAATTGGGCCAACAATTTATACAATTTATTTAAGTTTAACCAACTGGGATGGCTTAACAGCACCAGAGTTTCAGGGGATAAAGAATTATCTGGACTTATTTAATGATCCTATATTTTATACTTCTTTAGTTAATAATGTTAAATGGCTAGTTATTTTTATGGCTATTCCGGTTAGTGTGGGTTTATTTTTAGCAATTTTATTAAGCAAAGAAATTAAATGGGCCAGAGGTTATAAGGCAGCTATTTATTCACCGATGATTTTGGCACCGGTTGTCATTGGTCTGATCTGGTCCTGGATCTATCAGCCGCAGGGTGGACTTTTAAATAATACTTTAACCTATATTGGTCTGGAGCATTTGACCAGAGGCTGGCTTAGTAATCCCAATACAGCTTTATATGCTATTATTGGAGCAGCAGTCTGGCGGCATACCGGTTATGTGATGCTTTTATTCTTATCCGGATTGACAGCTATTTCTCCTACAGTTATCGAGGCTTCCAGGATTGACGGGGCTTCAGCCTGGCAGAGATTTCGCTATATTATTCTACCTCTTTTAAAGCCGACAACTGTAATAGTGATTGTAATTACCATGATCCAGTCTCTAAGAGCCTTTGACTTTGTCAGCATGATGACCAGAGGTGGGCCTTTTAACACTACCAATGTTTTAGCACATTATATGTACACAGAAGCCTTTAAAAATTATAATATGGGTTATGGTGCCTCAATTGCTGTAGTCTTATTTGCAATTATGTTCATATTTATTGTCATTTATCTACGCCAGATCAGGAAAGGGGAGCTCGAATAATGCAGTTATCAATTCATCAGAAAAAAAGAATCAAACATGCAGTAATTTTTGCTGCCCTACTCTTATTTACTATAGTCTGGCTGCTGCCTGTATTTGGGGCGTTTTTGACTTCAATTAGAACAATGGATGATATTATGAATAATGGATTCTGGAGTCTGCCTGAGAATGTAACTTTCAGTAATTTTGCAAAAGCCTGGTCAGACGGAAATTTAAATACCTACTTAAAAAATAGTTTCATTATTACCATTCCTTCCTTATTTGGGACTTTAGCTTTATCTTCTCTGGTCGGTTTTGCTCTGGCAAAATATCGATTTAAGGGCAATATGGTTATTTATTTAATGTTTGTTGCTGGAATGCTGATTCCTTTTCAAATTCTTTTAATTCCGGTTTTTAGATTAAGCAATTTTCTCGGTATATATAACAGCTACTGGGGCTTGATCATGATTCACACAGTATTTCAGATGGGTTTTTGTTCATTCTTTTTAAGAAATTATATGATTACTATTCCTGTGGAACTTTCAGAAGCAGCAAGAATTGACGGTGCATCTGAGTTTAAGATATTTTATAAAATTTATTTACCGCTTTCACTGCCGGCTCTGGCAGCACTGGGAACTTTAGAGTTTACCTGGATTTTTAATGACTATATCTGGGCTCTGGTTCTGCTGAGAGATGACAATCTAAAACCTGTAACAGCAGGTCTGGCCACACTAAAGGGTAATTTTATTACTTCCTGGAGTGTACTGGTGGCTGGAGCAATACTGGCAACTATTCCGACAATTATAGTTTTTGTCTTCCTCCAGAAATACTTTATCAGAGGACTGACAATGGGCTCCGGCAAATAATCTCGGTAAACTCGGTGCTTAGAAATTTTTACCTCCCTTATAAGGGAAAAGCTCTGCTGGATTTAATCCGGTGGAGTTTTTCTGTTTGATCTGATAGAATAAAATAAAAGTAGAGTACCTGGTACTAATAAAGGAGGCAAAAAATGAAGATAGCACCATTTAAAGTAGAAGAGTGGATGAATGAGTATGAGATGGATGCTGAATACAATATCGCAGAAACCTGTGTAGAATCACTGACAGTAGAAGAACTTTTAAATTTCAGTGATGACCCGGCTGCCCGGCTGGAAGAGATCAAAAAGATGCAGCTTACATATGGAGATATCAAAGGTTCAGCTGCTTTTAAAAAGGGAGTGAGCAGCCTTTATCAGAGTATAAAACCTGAGAATGTTTTGCCCTCTCATGGAGCAATAGGAGCCAACTTTTTATTGTTATATTCTTTAATAGAGGCTGGAGATCAGGTGGTTTCAGTATTTCCTACTTATCAGCAGCTTTATTCGATTCCAGAGTCTTTTGGGGCTGAGGTCAAAAAGCTCGAATTAAAATATGAAGATCAGTTTCTGCCGGATTTGGATAAATTGAGGACAATGGTCAATCAAAAAACAAAGCTGATTGCAGTTAACAATCCCAATAATCCTTCTGGAGTGGTGATGGGAGAAGATATTTTAAAGAAGTTAGTAGAAATTGCCAGTGAAGTTGATGCCTATATTCTGGCTGATGAGGTCTACCGCGGTTTTGATCTGGGAGAAGAGATTCCTTCTATCGCTGACCTCTACGAAAAAGGAATCAGCGTGGGCAGTATGTCCAAGGTTTTTTCACTGGCGGGTTTAAGAATGGGCTGGATTGCCGGTCCCGAAGAAGTGATAGAGCTCTGCCAGCTGCACCGGGATTACACAACAATCAGCAACAGTATGATTTCTGATTATCTTTCTGTAATTGCTCTGAAGAATAAGGATAAGATAATTAAAAGAAATTTAGCCAAGGTAAAAAAACAGCTCAAAATCTTAGATGAGTGGGTAAAGCAGGAAGAGCTGATTGACTATGTTAAACCTAATGGTGGCACAACAGCCTTTTTAAAATATAATTTGGATTTAGATTCTGAAACTTTTGCCAAAAAATTATTTAATAAAAAGGGAGTTTTAGTGGTGCCGGGCACTGCCTTCGGCCGAGAAGGGTTTTTAAGAATTGGTTTTGCTGGTAATGAAAAAGAATTAAAGGAAGGTTTAGCCCGCTTAAAAGATTTCTTAGATGAATCTGGAGATAATATCTAGCTGCCGGTTCCTATAAAAAATTAAATATAATTAAATTGTTAATAAATTAATTAACTCCTGCTGTAAATTTCTAGCAGGAGTTTAGAATTTTACATAGAATATATTAAATAATAGAATAAATAGCAAATTTTAACGCTTTAATTTGCAAAAATCTGAATATTGCTATTTTATTAACAAATCTTAAGAGGGGGAATTTAGATTGTTTATTAAAAAGAAAAAGTTGATGCTGACAGTAATTTTGGCTTTGAGTTTTCTGATGCTCATGGGAGGAATTATTTCGGCAAAAGATTTAACGGTGATTGCAACCAGTGATATTCATGGTGCAATTTATCCCTGGTCCTATAAAATTGGTGAACCTGATGACATAGGACTTGCTAAAATAGCCTCGATGGTAGAAGAAGCGAGAAAAGAAAACCCCAATCTTCTTTTGGTGGATGCAGGTGATACTATTCAAGGGAATACTCTGACTGCACTTTTTAAAGACCGCCGCGATGTAGTTCACCCCATGATGAAGGTAATGAATTATATGGGCTACAGTGCAATGACTCTGGGCAACCATGAGTTTAATTTTGGCCTTGAAACTCAGCAGGAGATTTTAGAAGATGCTGAATTTCCTATTCTATCTGCCAACACTTTAGTCAAAGAAACAGGTGAGACTTTTGTCGAACCCTATACTATTAAAGAAATTGATGGTATTAAAGTTGGTATTTTAGGTTTAACAACTCCCAATATTCCTATCTGGGATGGCGATAAGGTAAGGTCGCTTGAATTTAAAGATATGGATAAGGCTGCAGCAGAATATATTCCAGAACTGGCAGCAAAGACCGATGTTATTATTGCTTTAGTTCATGCCGGACTGGATGGACGTCATGATCCAAGTGGTGGTGACAGAGCCCGCAAGGTTGCAGAAAATAATCCAGAAATTGATGTAATGATTACCGGACATGACCATGAATCAGTTAAAGAAGTAATTAATGGTGTACTGGTTATGGCAGCCACAGACGCCGGTGAGCAGGCTTCCAAAATCAAGATGACATTAGAGAAAAAAAATGGTGAGTGGGTTGTTGCTAAGAAAGAGGGAACTCATCTGGAAGCTGAAGAATATGAAGCAGATCCAGAAACTTTAGCAGTTGCTGAACCTTATCACAAAGAAGTAGTAGAATATGTTAATACTCCGATTGGTTATGCAGCTGGAGACTTCCGTCCGGCAGATCCAGTAGAAGGTATTCCCTCTGCTCAGGTTATGGATACAGCGCTGGTAGACTTAATAAATGAAGTCCAGCTGGCAAATACTGATGCAGATATCTCTTCAGCAGCTTTATTCGACTCTGATTCTACTATAAATAAAGGTCCAGTTTCAATTAAAGATGCTGCCCGTATTTATAAGTACAGCAACACTCTTTATGCTGTAGAAGTAAGCGGCAGTGAATTAAAAGAATTTATGGAATCTAGAGCTGCCTATTATAATCGTTATCAGCCTGGAGATGTAACAATCAGTTTTGATCCAGAGATGCGCGGTTATTCTTATGACATGTTCCAGGGTGTGGAATACAAAATTGATATTTCTGAACCTGTAGGCCAGAGAATTAAAGATTTAAGCTTTAATGGTAAGCCGGTCAGAGATGATCAAACCTTTAAGCTGGCAGTTAATAACTACCGCTACAGCGGGATGAAGTCAGCCGGTATTTTCTCTAATGAACCCTATTTCAAATCAGAAGAGGGTATTAGAGAAATGATTATTGAATATATTGATCGGAAAGAAACCATTGATCCTGAAAAAATTGTTGACCACAACTGGGAAATAGTTGGGGCTGATTTAGATCATCCTCATAAAGAAGAAGCTCTTTCCTTAATCAATAATGATGTTTTAAAAATACCTTCTGTCAATCGTTCCTGGAATGCAGAGAGTGTTAATTTAGAAGAAAAGCTGACAAAGATGGACCTGACAAAGGCCCTGGTCAGAATGTTTAATTATGATATTCCAGAAACCGTTGAAGAGCCAGCATTTAAGGGTCTGGAAGGAGAAGAGCTGGCTTTTGCCGAAGCTGCACTGATGGCAGGACTGGTTGAAAAGAATAATGGTAATTTTGAAGCAGATAAAGTGCTGACTCGAGAAGAAGCTGCTGTAATGTTAATTGATGCAATGAGAATTGCAGAAGAAGCAGATCCTTCTGTTTTAGATCAGTTTAAAGATCAGGACGAAATAACAAGAAATTTAAGAGATAAAGATAAAGTAGCTCTCGCTGTTGAGATGGGCTTTTTAGTTGGACGTGGAGATGGAACTCTGGCTCCAAAGGCAGAAATGAGATTTGGAGAAATGGCAGCAATGCTCTACAGAGTTAAAGATAGATATAAGCAGATAGATATACTTTCTACCAATGACTTCCACGGTAAGGTTGAAGCCGGTTATGAAGCAGGAGCAGCTAAGCTGATGGGGGCAATAAACCACTACAGAAGTGCCAACCGCAAAGGTACAATTTTGGTGGATGCTGGAGATGCCTATCAGGGAACACCAATTTCCAGTTTAAATAATGCAAAACCTGTAATTGAATTTATGAATCATGCCCGCTATGTAGCTCAGGCTGTAGGTAACCATGAGTTTGACTGGGGAATAGAAGAATTAAAGCGAATTAATAAGGAAACATATTTCCCAATGCTGGCTGCCAATATCGTTAACAAAAATACTGGAGAATTAGTTGAGTGGGTTCAGCCAACTCGAATGATTCCTGCTGATGGAGTTAAAATTGGTTTGATAGGAATTACAACTCCAGATACTAGAGGTACTACAATGCCTTCTAATATAGCTGAGCTAGAATTTACTGACCCAGCTGCAGCTATTGAAAAGTACAGTGCCCGTTTGAGAGAACAGGGTGCGGAAATGATAATAGTTGTCGGCCACTTACCGGGAACAACTGATTATGAGAGTGGTAAAGTTAGTGGAGAACTGGTAGAAGTAGCCAAAAAAGTTGATGTAACAGGTATTGTTGGCGGCCACAGCCACCACACTGTAACAGCAGTTGTTAATGGAAATCCAATTGTTGAAGCCTATAAGCACGGACGTGAGCTGGGTAATTTAAGATTCTTTGTAAGTGAAAAAACAGGCGAAATTTATAATACAGTTCCAATGAGTCATCCGGTCCGCAAAAGTGTAATTGATCTGGAAAAAGATCCTAAAATTGCAGAAATGGTAAGTGAATATCAGGAAGAATTAGAACCAATTATGTCTGAAGTTTTAATTGAGACTGAGCAAAAATTAGTCAGCAGTTATGATACCATCTCAAAGGTTGGGGCTTTAACTACTGATGCAATGGCTCAGGAAGTAAATGCTGATATTGCTTTCCAGAATCCAGGTGGATTGAGAATTGATCTGCCAAAAGGTGAGATAAATGTAGGTCATATTTATGAGCTCTTACCATTTGGAAATACAATTGTGACTGGTGAAATGACCGGTAAACAGATAGTTTCCATTTTAGAGCAGAGCTTTACCTTTGACAAAGGAATGATGCAGCTTTCTGGATTGAGGGTAAAATATGATAAAGACCAGCCTAAATATGAGCGGGTAGTATCTGTAACTCTTCCAGACGGCACTCCACTTAAAATGGACAAAGAGTACACAGTAGCAACTAATAATTTCCTTGCTGAAGGTGGAGATGGATTTGCTGCCTTTACTGAGGTTGACTTTACAGACAGCTATATCAAAGTTAGAGATGCCTTAATTGAGTATCTGCGTGAGCTGGAAGAAATTAAGGTAGATCCGGCTCAGAGAGTAACTGAAGTAGATCAGTCAGCAGCTCTAAGAATCAGATATGCTGCTTAAATAAATATTACTTCAAACTAGCTTGAAGGAGCAGCACCCTTTCTATTGGGGGTGCTGTTCTGGTTTTTAGGGAGTAGGGATGGCACCGGGTACTTAGCAGGTTAAAATGAATAGAATTATTGCTGCTAAAGATCCAGTTTTAGCAGACAGCTATGTAAAAGTTCCTAAGCCAGAAATAATGCCAGCAGCTGGATTAGACCAAAAGTTAAATGGAGCTGGTTAGTTACAGGGACCCCTTTTTTTTCAGCTTCTGCCACATTTTGATAGGCTTTATAAGCCAGCGGCAGGGTCAGCAGAGATAAAAGAGCGGCGGCTGGATAAAGATTTAATAATATAAAGCCAATTGTCAGCAGATAAGAGCTGCTGAGCAGGGCTAAATAAAGTATTTTAGCTTTTTTAAAACCAATCCTGACAGTAAGAGTTCTGATCCCCAATGAGCTGTCACGCTCAAAATCCCGCAGCTCATTGCTCAGCATTAAAACCGGAATTAAAAGACTGATCGGCAGGCCAAGAATTATAGGCCGCCAGGAATAATGCTGGCTGAAAGCAAGATGGGTTCCCATGACCATCAAGGGGCCCATCAGAACAAAGGAAAGTGGAGTGCCCAAACCACGCTTTTTATAAACAATTGGTTCTCCAGTATAGGCATAACCACCAATGATTCCTAAAGCTCCAATTAAGATTAATTTTTTTGTTGTAATTGAGATAATATAAAGTCCCAGCAGGGCAGTAATCAGAAAAGATAAAATTCCCAGCAGAAAAATTAAAATAGAAAAAGAGCTTCTTTTTTTACCGAGAAAATTATATTTTTCTCCCTCGATAAAGTGGATATTTTTGTATTCACACTCAAAATAATCATTGATGAAATTAGTTCCAGTCTGGACAAAAAGTCCGGCTGTGGTTATTAAAAATATTAGTTGAAGGTCATAACTTAAGTCACCGCTGAATAATTCACCTTCCAGATGTGCAACAGCCATCCCCAGAGTTGTTGAATAGAGGGCTAAAGTCAAAGAAAGCGGGCGGGATGCCTTCCAGATTTCTTTTAAAAGTTTTATTTTTTTCAAATTCGAACTTCCTTTCGTTATTTTTTTAACATATATATTGTTTCATAATTTTGGAGAAAATGCAAAATAAACTCTGTCACTGAACTGTAGTGAAAAAAATAACTTTAACCAGGTACAAATATTTTAAGCTTTAAAAATTGAGCCAAAAGCTATATAATATAATTTAGAGACTTTTAAAACTCAAATTTTAGGAGGAATAATACATATGAGAAAGAAAAAGATTTTTTTATCATTACTAATGTTAATATTTTCACTTATCATTTTAGTGGGAACTGCTGGAGCAGCTGAAATGTCACTGGAGATAGGAATTATGCCGGCTGTCGACTCAGCTCCAATTCTGCTGGCCCGGGAAAAGGGTTATTTTGCTGAAGAAGGTCTGGAAATCAAAATTGATGTCTATACAAATGCAGTTAACAGGCAGACTGCCCTGCAGACCAATGCTCTGGATGGAGCAATGACTGATTTAATTGCTTTTGTCAATAATGTTAATAATGGCTTTCCAGTTAAAATAACCACCAGTACTGACGGTAGTTTTCCTATTTTAGTCAGTAAAGATTTTGAAGAAAAAGAAGAAGTAAATATCGGGATGATGGAAGTAAGTGTTTCTAATTTCTTATCTGAACAGTTTTTGGGAGATAAATATAAATTGAATAAGACTTTTATTTCAGCAATCCCCGCCCGCCTGGAAATGGTTAAATCAGGGCAGCTTGAGATGGCAGTGATTCCGGAGCCGCTGGCTTCTACAGCTGAATTACAGGGTTTGGAAAAAAGAGTTTACAAAAATGAATATGATTTTATGCCGGAGGCGATGATTTTCACTGAAAAAGCCCTGGCAGAAAAAGATGCAGCAGTTAAAGCTTTTCATAATGCTTATAATAAGGCAGTTAGAGAAATTCAGCAGGATGATTCAGAAGCCAGAGAGGTTTTAATCAAAAGCCTGGGCCTGCCAGAAAAAATAAAAAATTTAATTGCAATGCCTAAATATCACCTGACAAGAGTACCGACTGAGGAATATTTAAATCGAGTTATCAGCTGGATAGAAAAAACAGATGGCAGTCAGATTGATATCGACTACAATCAGGTTGTAGAAGGGAAGTACAGCAGTCAATGATTGAGGTTAAAGGTTTAAGTTTTGCCTATCAAAAAGAAAAAGTATTAGATAATATATATTTAAAGTTGAAAGAAGGTGAGAGTCTTGCCATAATCGGTCCTTCCGGTTGTGGTAAGACAACCCTGCTCTATCTGCTGGCAGGTCTTGAGCAAGCTGACCAGGGAGAAATCAAGATAAACTCTCAGCGGCTGAAGGGAATCAGAGATCGAAGTGGAGTCATTCTGCAGGATTACGGACTTTTTCCCTGGAAAACAGTTTATAATAATCTGGCACTCGGTCTTAAAATTAGAGATGAATCTGCGGAAAAAATCAAACCTAAAGTTAGTGCAGCTTTAAAAAGACTTAAGATTTCTGAGCTGAAAAATAAATATCCAGCAGAGCTGAGTGGTGGTCAAAAACAGCGGGTTGCAGTCGGCCGCTCACTGGTGCTGGAGCCAGATTTGATGCTGATGGATGAGCCATTTTCTGCTCTTGATGCTCTGACTAGAGAAGAAATGCAGAATTTGATTTTAGAAATCCACAGCCGGGATAATTTTAGCTTTGTGCTGGTAACTCATGATATTGCGGAGGCTGCTTTTTTGGGTCATCAGATTGCAGTGCTCAGAGAAGGAAAAATTGCTGCTGTTATTGAAAATCCGCATTTTGGTGAAAAAAGGCTGCGGGAAAAAGAAGAGTTTTTCGAGCTGCAGAAAAAATTGAGAACTCTAATGTCTTTAGAGAGCAAAGGAGAAGATTTAAGATGAAGAAGCAGAAATACGGTAGTTTATATGCCCTGCTTTTAATAGCAGCTGTTTGGTACTTGCTTTATTTTACTGTCGATTCAGCAATTATCAGCCCCCCAGCAGTGGTCATGAAAGTTTTTTTCAGTAATTTTAGTAGTGAAATTTTACCCCACCTGCTGATGAGTTTTTATCGGATAACGGCTGCAGTTATAATTTCTCTGCTGCTTGGAGTAGGTATTGGACTTCTGACCGGAATGCATCCTGAAATAGATAAATTTTTAGCTCCACTGATCTATCTTTTATATCCGATCCCCAAAATTGCCTTTCTGCCAATCTTTATGCTTTTATTTGGTCTGGGGGATTTATCGAAGATTATTCTGCTGATTGTAATAGTGATTTTTCAGATTATAGTTACTACCAGAGATGGAGTGCGCAGTATTGACAGCAAATATTTTGCTTCTGCCCGCTCACTGGGGATGGACAGGCTGGATATTTATCAGCATCTGGTCCTGCCGGCAGTTTTTCCGGGAATACTTACTGCTTTAAGAATTACTATTGGAACCAGTATTGCTGTCTTATTTTTTGCAGAAAATTTTGCTGTCAGATATGGAATCGGCTATTACATAATGAACAGCTGGTCGATGGTCAACTATGCCAAAATGTACAGCGGCATTATTGCTGTCAGCCTGCTAGGTTATTTTCTCTTTAAAGGAATAGACATTTTAGAACAGAGATTCTGCAGCTGGCAGAAGAGTTAAGAAATATAGAATATTAGTGAAAAAAATCACTATAACCAGGTACAAACAAATCAATTGCGCTCAATTTAATTTTACAAATGTAATCAATAATACAGAAATCAGTCTACTTAGATGATAATTTATAATTAGTAAATAAAAATTAGGGTTAATAATTTGAAGTTTAAAGGGGGAAAAATTAATGAAAAATGTAGGTCAAACTGATAAGTGGATTAGAATAATACTTGGTATTGTTCTGCTGTCAATGTTTTTCTTTGTAGAAGGAAATGCTAAATACTTTGGTATTTTAGGAATCATCCCTCTCTACACAGGTCTTTCAGGTAATTGTATGCTGTATAAACTTTTGGGGATTAATACTCGAAAGGATAATTAGTTAATCTATTATCCCCAGTCAAATGGGGATAATTTTTATAAATTTTTTTGAATTGAATTCTGAGTAAAAAACTAGGATATATATTAAGCATTTTAAATTTTTTAGATATTAAAAGGAGTGGATAAATGATGACTAAATTATTAATCACATATTATAGTTCTTATGGACACATGTTTGAAATGGCAAAGGCAGCCCGAAATGCTGCTCAGGAAAATGAAGATTATGAGGTTAAATTACGAAAAATACCTGAACTGGAGGCTGCCAAAAAGGCAATGTCCGGACAAGATGCTTATCAGGTCGCACAGGAAGCTCAATCAGATGTTGAAGAAGTAACTTTAGCAGATTTAGAGTGGGCTGATGGTATAGTTTGGGGTATTCCAACTCGCTTTGGTAATATGCCTGCCCAGGTTAAACAGTTTATTGATACTGCTGGCGGTCTGTGGGCAGAAGGTAAACTTGAAGATAAAGCAACCGGTATTATGAGTAGTTCTAATACACTTCATGGTGGTCAGGAAAGTACAATTTTAACTTCAATGCTGCCGATGATTCATTTTGGAATGATTTTTGTAGGGTCGACTTATGGACAGAATCCAGAACTAAGTGATGATTCTTATCATGGAGGTTCTCCTTATGGTCCATCTACAGTTGCTGGTAGTGATGGCAGTAAAGTACCAGTAGAAGCCGATTTGAATATGGCGGGCAGACTTGCTAAGAGAGTAGCCAGAGTGGCTGCAGGAATCAAATCTACTAAAGAATAGGTTTAAGTTGTAAAGGCGTAACTTGAAGCGGCTAAGTAAGTTAATGCAATAGATTTTCAATATATTCTCAAAAGCCCTGGTCTCCGCAGCCGGGGCTTTTACATAACAAAATTTTAAATGGAGGTTATAAAAATGGCCAAAGATATTTATCAGGCAACAAAGACAAGAAGAAGCTATTATAATATAGATGACAAAAAAATTGTTCCAGAAGCAAAGGTAGAAGAGCTAGTCGAGCACGCAGTTAAATACACGCCTACTTCTTTTAATTCTCAAACAGGAAGGGTGATCCTGCTTTTTAATGGTCAGCACAATAAGTTCTGGAATATTGTTGAATCAAATCTGCGCTCGGTTGTGCCGAAGGAAGATTTTGACACAACTAAAGAAAAAATTGATGGATTTCGCAGTGGCTATGGCACAGTTTTATTTTATGAAAATATGGAAATAGTGGAAGAACTGCAGCAGCAATTTCCACTCTACAGTGATAATTTTCCTAAGTGGTCTCAGCACTCCAGTGGGATGCTGCAGTATAATGTCTGGACAATGCTGGAAACAGAAGGTCTGGGAGCATCTCTGCAGCATTATACAGAATTAATAGCAGAAGATGTTAAGGTGGAGTGGGATGTTCCTGATGAATGGCGTTTTGTGGCCCAGATGCCTTTTGGTAACCCGGTGGAAGAACCAGAAGAAAAGGAGTTTGAACCTCTAGCGGAGAGAATCGAGGTTTATAAATAATTCAAAAATTTATTTAAATAGAGTGTCCCTATTTAAATCGGCAGCAGTCAGGTTATTTAGACTTGATTTGCAGTCGATTTTTTAAATTAACTAAATCAATTTCGATTAAATTTCGACAAATTATTAAAAATTGACGATAAAGCTGTAATTTTCAGTAAATTAATGATAAAATAAATATAGGTAAAATAGGGGAAATACTTTTAATCAAAATAAAGGAATGATCTGAATGCTGACAATTAAAGACATTGCCAAAAAAGCGGGGGTTTCTGTTGCAACCGTTTCTAAGGTGATGAACGGTTATGATGATATTGGAGAAGTAACAAAGGCAAAGGTTTTAAAGATCATTAAGGAAAATAATTACCGGCCAAATGCAAATGCTCAATCTTTAAGAACAAATAAATCTTTTTTAGTCGGGCTCTTCTTTAAAGATCACCAGGATAGTGGGGTTAAACATCCTTTCTTTAGAGGGATTATTTCCGGGCTGGAAGAGAGACTCTTAGAAAATAACTATGATATGATTTTATTTTCTGCTAACTGGGAAGATCAATTCAGTTATTTAGAAAAGTGCCAGTTTCGAAATGTAGATGGTGCTATTTTAATGGGGATGCCAAAAGACGATTCCAAATTACAGGAATTACTTCAGGCTAAAATCCCTTCAGTTTTTATAGATCTTGATATTTCGGATAAAAAAGCTTCTTATATAATTTCTGATAATGAAGAGGGTGCTCGTAAAGCAGTCAGGCACCTGGCAGAACTGGGACATGAAAAAATTGCTGTTATTGAAGGTGAAGAAATAACTGTTCCTACTCAAAAGAGACTTGCAGGTTATCGAGCTGAAATGGAAGCGCAAAATTTAGAGATTAAAGACGAGTGGATAATTCAGGGTAAATTTAGTGTTGATGGTGGTTATCAGGCAATGGAAGAAGTTTTAAAATTAAAGAATCGACCTACAGCAATTTTTTGTATGGGGGATGAAATTGCAGTTGGGGCAATGAAAGCGATTAAGGAAGCAGGCTTAAGTGTTCCTGACGATTTTTCTATTGTTGGTTTTGATGATATTGAAATCAGCCAGTATTTAAATCCTGCTCTAACTACAGTTCGCCAGAAAAAAGAAGAGATGGGAATTGAAGCAGCTGATATGGTCTTAGAGTTGATTAATAATCAGGAAGAAAAAGTAGAATTTGAAATTATTGATACAGAATTAGTAGTTCGGAACTCAACCAAAAAGCTGGAAAAATAATTTTAAAAGAGTTAAATAATAAAAGAATTAATTAAAGCTTAGACGCCTTTTTAAGAGAGGGCTTCTAAGCTTTTTAAATTTGGATTAAACTATTAACTTATAAGTAGATCTTTATTTTTTTCTTCATTAGAATTAAATTCTGTCAGGATTTGATCCCAGTCACCCTTCCAATTCGCTTTTTTTGCTTTTTTAAGTAAATGAACAGCCTTTTCTTTATTCCCTTCTCTAAATCTAATTAATGCTAATTTTTGATAACCAATATGAGCAGGATAACTTGATTTTTGAGCTTCATGATCTTTGCTTTTTAGGATTTTGAGAACATCTTCAGAGATGGTAATTTGTTTTTTGCAGAGCTTAATTATTTTCTCTTTATTTTTTTTATCTTCATTTTCTCTATCAGAGTAAAGTTTAATTAACTGAGCGTAGATTTCAAATAATTCCATTGGTTCATCTGATAATTCAGCTGCTTTATTTAAGATGCGGATTACAACTTCTTGATTTTGATTATAAAATTTTGTGATTACATTTCCAGCCAGCAAATACAGTGTTCTGGCAGCTGTTTTCTTTGAGTTATTTTGGAGGAGGTATGCACTTTCAGAGATTATTATTTTTCTTTCCCTTTCACTAAAATTGTTATTCCACCAGTTTTCTAAATCATTGTTTTTAATAAAATTATATTCTTTGTTTTTTTTAAAGAAATCTAATACTTTCATTTTTTAATCCTCCCTGCTTAAAATTCTACCAACTGATCTAATTATAATTTTATACAAAAAAGCCACAGCAATTTTCATCACTGTGGCCTTAAATACCTGAGGTAAATCTGACAATCATAGATAAAAATCCTTAGATTCAGATTTTTGCGTAATAATCTTTCAATTATTTTGCCCTTATAAATCTGTCTCTTAT
>NZ_QBLR01000061.1:0-17048 GCF_003070835.1 Halanaerobium sp.
ATAACTCCTACTTCAGCCAGCAGAGGAAAATAACTATCAAATTGAAAACTCGACAGAAACTGCTGCCAGATAACAGCCATAATTTAACCTCCCAGTACTAATTCTATATATCTTTCTACATTCATTAAACTTTCGATCGACATTCTTAACGGCAGATCAAAAAATCTAAAACCAAGTCCAAAGCCAACAATAATTGCTGTATAGGCATAGGTAATAAAGCTGACAATTTTCTCCCGGTATAAAACAGATAAAAGCGGACGACTGTAAATTTCTTCTTTCAGGTCATCTTCGGTCAGCTTAACTTCTTCAAAACCCTTAGCAATATAGCGCAGGTAATAAATTACCGCTGTCAGACTGCCAAAAATCACAATAAAGGCTCCAAAATAACTGCGGGCCTCTAAAAAGGCCATCAGCACATACCATTTGCTGGCAAAGCCCAGCAGTGGCGGCATTCCAATCATACTTAAAAGCAGAGCAATAAAGGCAATAAAAACAGAGCGGTTTCTGATTCCCACTCCCTTAAAATCGCGGTAGGCATGGGAGCGGGTGTACTGCAGCAGGTAACCGCAGGCTACAAATAAGCCGGCCTTCATAAACATGTGGCTGATAATATGCAGCAGACCTCCGTAAAAACCTGCTTCAGTATTGAGCATTATTACTGCTGTGATCATTCCGATATGTCCGATACTTGAATAACCCAAAAGACGCTTAATATTATTTGACTGCAGGGCAAAGACATGCCCAAAAAATGAAGATAAAAGGGCCAGATCCAAAAGCAGCACATTTAAATTCAAAGCTTCCAGGGTTTCAAAACCAATTACAGTCCAGAAAATCCTGATAAAAATATATATATAAACTTTTGAGAGAACTCCTGATAAAACCGCAGTCACCGGTGAGGGTGCTGTATCATAACTTTTGGGCAGCCAGAATAAAAACGGAAAAATTCCCATCTTAATTAAAATCGCTGTTAGGAAAATAGCTGAAATAAAAAGCTGAATTCCGCTCTCCAGACTGGCGAAGTTCTGAGAGATATCCGCCATATTCAATGTTCCCAGATTGAAATAAATAATCAGTACACCGAGGAAAAAGAGCAGTCCTGCTAAAACATTGTAGATTAAGTATTTAATTGCAGCAGCACTGGCCTCCTGAGTCCTTTTAAAACCAATTAGAGCTCCGGAGGTAATGGTCAGCATTTCGATAAAAACATAAATATTAAACATATCGGCAGTTAAAATAGCTCCCATCGAAGCTGCGGCAATCAAAAAGTAAAGTACATAATATTTACCCTCATGGTGGCCAATATAACCTATAGAATAAATAACTATCAGAAATAGGCTTAAGGCAGTAATTACTGCAAAAACAAGACTTAAAGCATCCATGGCCAGAGTAATCCCCAGCGGTGGGTGCCAGCCCCCGAGGTAATACTGCAAAAAGAACTCACCATTTTTAAGCTGCTGAAAATTATTTATTATAATACTAATAATTAAATATGATTCCAGTAAAATTCCGAGCAGCACAAAAAAGCGCCTTAATTTCGCATTTATTAGATCAATAAAAGGAATTAAAAAGGCCGTGCCCAGAGGAACTAAAATCAATAATAAAATTCTAATATCCATTAATCAACCTCCCAGAACAAGCTCAATATATTTCTGTGGATTTAATAATTCAAAAATTGCTGTATTGACCGGGATTTCAAAAAGCTGATAACCCAGCCCGAAAAAAATAATCAGCAGAGTAAATGTATAAATCACACTTTTCATGGTATTTGTTGATTTAAAAAATGCCTTCAGTGAGATAAGCTCTTCTTTTAAAGAAGGGCTCTCCGATTTTACTGTCTCATAGGCCTGAGAAATATAACGCAGATAATAAATTAGGGCAATGATACTGCCGGCAGCCACTACAAAAGCCCCAAAAAAATGTCTGGCCTTTAAAAAGGCAAGCAGCACATACCATTTGCTGACAAAACCAATCAGGGGCGGCATACCAATAGTTCCCAGACAGACAGTAATAAAAGCAATAAAGACCAGCCTGTTTTTATGGCCAATTCCTTTTAAGTCATCTATGTGGTGAGAAAGAGTGGTCTGCAGCAGGTAGCCGCTGCTTAAAAAGAGTCCTGATTTCATCATCAGGTGGGCAATAATATGCAGCATACCTCCATAAAAAGCAGCCTCTGTATTCAGCATCAGTACAGCCAGAATCATCCCAATATGGCCGATACTTGAGTAAGCAAGCATTTTCTTTAAGTTGTCAGCCTGGAGCGCAAAAACATGGCCGATTAAACTGGAGACCAAAGCCAGATCCAGCACAAAAGCACTCAAATGCAGCTCAACTAAGAAATCAAAGGCAATCATGGTCCAGAATAAACGCATAAATATGTAAAGATAAACTTTTAAGAGCACCCCGGAAAGCAGAGCACTGATTGGAGCCGGACAGGCACTGTGAGCCCGCGGCAGCCAGAAATGAATGGGGAAAATCCCGAGTTTAATAAGTAGAGCCAGCAGAAAGAAAATAATAATTGTCAGCTGCATCGGAGTTGAGATTAAAGCAAAAGATTCAGCCACTGCTGCCATTTTTAAGGTTCCCAGGTTAAAGTAGATTAAGATAATCGAAATAAAGAAAAATACTCCCCCGGTAATTCCATAAAATAAATACTGCATTGCTGCCCTTGTTGTTTCCTCAGTTTTCTTAAAAGAAATTAGAGGAGTTGTAAAAATAGTAATTGCTTCAATAAATAGATAAAGGGTAAAAAGATCAGCAGTCAGGATAGTTCCCTGAATTGAGGCCAGGACCAGAAAAAAGAGGCCAAAATACCTGTTCTCTTTATCCTTAATATACTGGGTTGAAAAGATAACAATTAAAAACACAGCTCCAGTCACTATTAGAGAAAAAAGCAGGCTCAAATTGTCCATCGCAAAATTAATTACAAAAGGAGTATCCTGATAGCCGATAGTGTACTGCAGAAAAAAATTGGAATTTTTGACCTGATCAAAATTATAAATAAAGAGCGAGACTATTAAGTAAAGTTCAGCTCCAGCCCCAGAAACTGCTAAAAAATTGCGGACCCGCTGATTGAAGTCCCGGCTGAAATACATCAGCACTGCAGTCAGAGCAGGCAGGGTGATTAATAAAATTAATTCGATATTCATCCAGCTCATCAGTCATTCAACCCCTCTAATTGATCCCGGTCGATTGTCCCACTAAATTTATTTAACTCAATAATTAAGGTTAAAAGCAGAGCTGCTGTACTGGCGCCAATAACTATTCCAGTTAGGGTTAAAGCCTGGGGTACAGGATCATTGAACTTTGTCACTTCTTCGCCCATTTTATGAATAGCGACTTCGCCACCAATATCCGAAAAAGCAATAACCCAGAAAAAAACAGCTGCCTCCATTAAATTTAAACCGATTACATTTTTAATTAAATTTGTTTTCATGATCAGAGCATAAAAGCCCAGCATAAAGAGGATAATAAATATTAAATTATTAAACATTAAAAATCCTCCTCAAAAGTTTTTTGAATCATACTGTAAAAAATTATCGCCAGTCCCGCCCCCACTTTAAAACCAACACCAATATTGATATAGGGAATACTGCCGGCAGAAATTAGAGTCCCAGTTTCTGCAGTTAAAAAGCCTAAGTTCTGTAAAAAGGCACCTTCCATTAAAATTCCGGCCAGTCCGAGTCCCAGAAAGGTCAGCGCCCCACCAGTCTCAAAAAGAGTTTTAGTTTGAGGACTGTAACGGCGGTAATCAAAGGCACTACCATAGACAATACTAAAAATAATTGAAATTGCAGCCAGAATTACTCCCCCCTGAAAACCTCCACCTGGAGTCAGGTGGCCGTGGGTAATTACATAAAAGCCAAAAAGAGCGATAAAGGGAGTCATAATCCCCAGGGTTCTTTTGACAATAAAAGAAAGTCCCTTAGAAGAAACAGGCAGCATCTTACGGGATAAAATAAGAACAATCCCACTGACTGCTCCAAAGATAACAGTACTCTCCCCCAGCGAGTCAAAGGCCCGGTAATCATAAAGCACAGCAGTGATTAGATTAAGTGAACCTGTATCATTAAGCCCGGATTTGATAATATAATTAGAAAGCCCCTCATTTAAGCCCTGATATTCGGGCATCAGCGAAAAATTTTGATATAAAGCAAAGGCAACTCCGGTCAGCACTACTGAAATCATTATTTTTTTCATCAATTTATTCAAAATTTACACCTCCGGCTGAGTTTCAGTCGGAATCTCCGTGTCTTATCTGACTGATTGCACTCATAAAAATTGCTGTATTTAAACCAGCACCAATCACAGCTTCTGCCAGAGCAACATCGGCAGCCTTATGCAGCAGATATAATGCTGTTAAAACTAAAGAAAATATAGAGAGAAAAATTATAGAAATCAGTTCTTCATCAAAATAAACAGCCATCAGTGCCGAAAAGACTAAAAATATGACCAGAATAATCTCCAGCACAGCCATTAAGCATCTCTCCCTAAATAATCAGAATAAGCATCAATCTCATATTCTTCCGGCAGGGCAATCTGGCGCTTATAAGAAGCCCGGGCAATGGCATGGGTGGCCATCGGATTAGAAAAAAGAAAAAAGATTCCGATTAAAACTATCTTTGCACTCAAAAAGAGATCCCAGACATAAATTGCAGTTCCCATAGTTACCAGTACCGCAGAAATAGTCAGCACCACCGCCCCGGCATGAATTCTGGTATAGACATCAGGAAATCTGAGCAGACCTAAAACTGTAACAATAGCAAAGGCGGAGCCGGTTATCATTAAAAAGTAGGAAATAATTAATCTTAGAGTCATTATTTATACAGCTCCCCGTGTTCAAAGTATTTAGCATAAATCAACATATCAATAAAAAGCAGGACTGCATAGGCAAGTACTATATCGACCAGCAGTGCTAAGTCATATTCTAAAGCAATCATCAGCATCACCAGTGACATAAAAATCCCTATTGTATCAGCGCCAATCAGCCTGTCAGTAATTGTAGGCCCGATCACCACCCGGTAAGATACAATAATTGAAAGTATAGTGAAAAAAATAGCAAGTCCCATAATCATCTAAAGATCACTCCTACCCAGCGCTCAAAACGAGCAATTATTTTCTTTTTCAACTCGGCCTCTTCCACTGTTTCCACGTCAATCCAGTGGATATAATAGGCCTTTTCGCTTCTATCATAGTCGAGAGTTAATGTTCCTGGAGTCAGTGTAATGAGATTGGCCAGCAGACTCAAACCAGTGATATCAGTAAGTTCAGTCTTAACTTTAACAATTCCAGGATTAAAGGAAGGATTTTTTTCAAAAACATGTTTGGAAACTTTTAAAGCAGCTGTTATCGCTTCATAAAAAAATACAGGAATAAACAATAATAAAAGTGCCAGCTTACGCAGATAGTGATACCAGGGAAGTTTACGGTGAACTTCCCTGAATAACATATCACTAAAAAATAGTGTTACCAGAAGTGAAGCTGCACTGCCTATTATTAAAACATCTACCGTTATTTTTCCTGCAAAGATAAACCAGACAATTAATAAAAAGATAAAGGCAGAAAATTTCTGCAGCATTTAGGCACCTCCAGCCATTATTTTAGTGCACTCTTATATATATTTAAGACATCTTCTGTATCTAAATTGACAAAGTTACCGATCGGTCCATTTTCAGTTGCTTTCTGTGCCATTTCTTCCAGTCTGTCGGCTGGAATATCAAGTTCCTCCAGAGTAACCGGCATTCCAATCGAGCTAAAGAATTCTTTTGTCCTTTTAATTCCCTGGCGGGCTGTCCATTCTAAATCCTTAAAGTCAGGATCTACACCCCAGACTCTGACGGCAAACTGAGCAAAACGCTCTAAATCATGCTGATAAACATAGTTCATCCAGGCCGGGAAAACAACTGCCAGACCGGCACCGTGAGCAACATCGTAAATACCGCTCAGCTCATGCTCAATCCCGTGGGAGGACCAGTCTTCTTCTCTACCGGTTCCCAGTAAATTGTTGTGGGCAATTGTTCCAGTCCACATAACTTCAGCTCTGGCCGCATAATCTTCGTTATCCTCAAGTACAACCGGGACATTCTTAATAATTGTTTTTAAAGCCTGTTCTGATAATCTATCGGTCAATTCTACATTTTCTGTATTGGTAAAGTATCTCTCCATTATGTGAGCCATAATATCTACTGCACCACAGGCAGTCTGATAATTTGGGAGAGTAAAGGTAATCTCAGGGTTCATAATTGCAAACTGAGGTCTGATTAGCTCAGAGCCAATATCTCTTTTGTACATTCCCTCCATTTTTGTAACTACAGCACTGTCACTGGATTCACTTCCGGCAGCAGGAATAGTTAAAACTACCCCAATTGGCAGCGCCTCTGTAATTTCGGCCTCTCTGGTAAAGAAATCCCAGACATCTCCATCATAAAAATAACCAACGGAAATTGCCTTGGCTGAATCAATTACACTTCCTCCACCAACTGCCAGGATAAAGTCTACATTTTCCTCCTGAGCCAGTTCAATTCCTTCTTTAACTAGTGAAAGTTTTGGGTTAGGCTCAACTCCACCCAGTTCAACATATTCAACCCCTGCTTTTTCCAGAGATTTAACTACTTTATCATAAGTTCCATACTTTTTGATACTGCCGCCACCGTAGTGCAGCAGCACCTTAGATCCGTGTTTGGCTGTATATTCACCGACTTCTTCTTCAGTACCCTTACCAAAAACTATCTTAGTTGTGTTCTGAAAAGTAAAATTCTGCATAAATTGACCCTCCTAATTTTAGAATAAATAAAATTCATTATTCAGCTTTAACAAATTGCTAAAATTTACTTTGAAAATGTTTTCAAATTATAAATATCGATTATTTAAATTATATCATAAACTTTTTAGATAATTCCATTAAATATGGAAATTAATTATTATTTTTTTCCTCATTAGAGTCCTGCTCACTTTCTTGCTCATCATTTTCGAGGATTTCATCACCAAACTCACCCACATTTTCCCCAAATTCCTGAACTCTGTCATAAAAATTGGCCAGCATTTCAGGTCGATCTGTAATATAGCCATCAGCGCTGAACCAGGAAAATATCTTCAACTGCCAGGAACGGTTAATCACATAGGGAAAAACAAATAAGCCTCTTTTGTGAGCAGCCCCTATATACCAGGGAAAACTAACATGACCCTTGGGACCAATGCCGTCGGCAACTTCTTCTGTTATATCAAGCCAGCCCTGCCAGCGCCTGGGCGAAACAAAATTCCTCCTGGTCAAAAGTATCCGCGGTGAATCAGGCCGCAGTTCTGAGAGCCTTTTTAGACTTGCCGGTGAAAAGGACAGAAAAAGTACCCTGGGAGGCTCAGACTCTTTTTCATCAATCTTCTGCTCTTCCAGTTGATTAACAATTTCTTCTTCAATTCCCTCATACAGATAGGGACTCTTTAATTCCAGGGCCAGTCCAATCCCTGTATTAACAGGATCAACAAATTCTAATACCTCCTGCAGGGTCATAATAGTTAGTTCACTGAAGGAATCTTTAGCCCGCTCAGAATAACTTATATTAAACCAGGCTCCATAATTTAACTGTCTCAATTCCGCCAGGGTGAAATTCTGCAGCTCATAGCTCTTTTTTTCCGGAAATACCTGACTGGCATCAGTCAGCCGCAGAAGATTGGTATCGTGAAATATAACCAGTTCTCCGTCTTTGGTCCGCTGAACATCAAGTTCAATATAATCAACACCGCTCTCCAGAGCCATTTTGACAGCAGGAAGAGTGGACTCAGGAGCATTATATGATGCACCTCTGTGAGCTACCAGAACCGGGTAGTCAAAATTATATTTTTTGATAATTTCTTTACCCAGGCGGGAAGGTCGAATTAAATAATAGAATTCAAAATATATTACTGCAAATATTAAAATTAATGCGGTAATTATTATAAAATATTTAATTATTCCACCTCCCTGAAAATTTCTCCCTGATTGATAATAAAGAGATCACGCATATAATTTATTATTTCAGTCAGTTCCTCAATCTTCTGCTCTGAGAATTTCAGTTCCTTCTCCTGATCGGTTAGGTGTCCAACTTTAATCAGCTCATCCAGTTCTTTAATAAAAAGCTGGCCATCCTTTAAAACATGAGGTGTCTCATGCAGAAATAAAATTGGATCATTCTGCTCCAGAAATAGCGACCTACCCACAAACTGCTCGGGAAGTTCTTTAAAGCCTAGTAAATCTAAAACCGTAGGCGCTATATCTGTAGTTGTTCCCTCCCGCTCAAAACTTTTATTCTCCAGCTGCGGGTGTTTGATAAATAAAGGAATGTGATAGGGAATTTTTACATTGCGCCAGAGAGTAAAATCTCGGCCTGATTCATATTCCATCGTCTTAATTTCAGATTCATGGTCAGAATAAATGACAAGCAGTGTATTCTCCATCACCCCGGCTGCTTCCAGTTTAGAAACGAAATTTCCAAGTGAGCTGTCCAGAAAGTTAATAGACTTAAAATAGTTATGGACAAGATTATTATTGACTTCAGCAAAATCTTCTACAGCTGTTTTGGGGTAAAAATTAAAAGGAGTATGGCTGGTCAGCGAAATTAAATAGGCAAAAAACGGCTCTTCCCGCTGGTCAGCTTCCTTAATTATTTCTGCTGCTGAGTTGAAAAAGTCATAATCATTTATCCCGAGGCCTCTATCTTCAGGCACCGGATAAATTTCCTCTTTAAATGCCCGCTGGCTGTAAAAATGATCAAAGCCAAGATCAGGATAGGCCTCCGCGCGATTAAAAAAGTTGCGGTCATTATTATGAAATGCCAGGGTCTGATAATTTTTTTCTTTTAAAAGCAGGGGCAGTGATTGAAATTCACCCAGATCTATGTCTCTAAAAACATAACTTCGGTTAACCGGATATAAAGAAGTCAGAGTTGATAAATCTGCATCAAAGCTCCCATTTACCTTCTGGGCATAAAAATTTTCAAAATAATAACTCTGCTCCTTAAGCTGATTTAGAAATGGGGTAACTTCTTTTCCCTGCTCACGGTAATCAATAATTGCTGCATCAAGTGATTCCACCTGAATTAAAATTACATTAGTATTTTGGGGCAGAGATTTAATCCCGCTGAGCTGAGTCTGCTTCCTGTAATAAGGAACATTTTTTAGCTCAGGGCGCGGTTTCTCCTCTTCCCGGGTAAAATAACTGTAAGCTTCGATTGTATAAAGAGGTAAAATCCCATAAACAGAAGCGAGATAGGATGTTCCAGACTGATAGAGCTCACTTGGACTTTCTCCCCCCATAATATAGCTGCCCGCCACAACCTGAACTAATAAAAGCACAAAAATTAGAGCAAAAGCTGTTGTGTTTTTGAGCGGCAGCCGGGAAAGAGATCTCTTCCAGAAACCCCAGTCATAGGTTAATCGCAAATCAGGAAGTGAATTAAATCCCCACAGTCCAAGCAGTGCCATATCTAAAATAATAACAATATCTCTAAATCTAAAGATCTGAGTAAATAAGACCTGGTACATCGAAAAGTCTCCGGTTCCCTCACCAGAAAAAATATCGCTGACACTCAAAAAGTTGCCAAAATACTGATTATACCAGTAGTTAGCTATAAAGAAAAAACTGAAGAAAAAGAGCATGAAAAACAACCTCTGTCTTATCTTTTTAGAAATAAGCAGAGGTTCAATAAATTTTAAATAAAAAATTGCAAAAAATAAGTTGCGGATGATTAAAGCTGTCAGAGATGGAGCATAAAATATCTGCAGCATTAAATAATTATATTTTATAATAAAGCTGAAAAAAAGAATCAGAGAAAAGTATCTGAGACGCCTCTCCAGTTCAAAGTTACTTAACAATTAAAGTCCTCCTGAATGTTAAAGTTATCTTAACCTCTATTCGCTTTAATCATATCAGAAATTTAAGTTTATGAAAAGTAATTTTTTAACACCAATATATTTGGACCTGGTTATAGTGATAAAAAGAACAATGTAATAAATTAAAATTAAACCAGACAGCAATTTTAAAACTGTCTGGTAATTGTTAGCTTCACTGTCTTACTATTACTGAAACACCATCGGGAATTGCTGTTATTGTCGGACTTTCTGCTTTAAGCATTCCTTCAGCTTTTTTAACTGCCGCTTTTAGATCCTGAGCCCAGTCCATTCCCATATCCTCTACTATCTGTCTCTGGGTAGGGTCAGTAATCATAATTACCTTAAATTTGAGCATAATACGGGCCAGAATCTGAGTCTCCCACTGATCAGGAACTGTCTCCTTGCGGCCGCGGGCTAAAATATCGTCCATAATTTCCTGAACACTATCTGTATCGCGGAAAGTCTGATAAAATTCCTCTCCACCGTGCCCATCAGAACACTCAGCAGCAATAATGATTACTCCACCTTCTTTACAGGTAGCCTCAGCTGCTGTCATCCCCTTAACTGCCTGATAAATATTTTGATCAAGTGGATATCCTCCATTGGTAGTCACAACAATATCCGCCGGTTTAGCGTCAACTCCAGCCAGCGAATCAACAAATTCTGTACCTTTTAAATGAGCTTTTTCGCGGTGACCGGCAAAAGCATTGATCACTTTTTTCTCCGCGTCAATAACTACATTTAAAATAAAAGCCAGGCCGGCTGCCTTGGCTGCATAGAGCATATCTTTATGCATTGGGTTGCCCTCTAAATTACCTGTTCTGGCATTGGGGCTGTCGATAAATTCTGCACAGTGGTTTGCTAAAACTGTAGTTTTACTTGCCACCCCGGGCAGCACACTCTTGCGCCCACCGGAAAAACCGGCAAAAAAGTGCGGCTCAATAAAACCTTCTGCTACTAAAAGGTCAGCCTCAACTGCAGTTTTATTTAAGAGCATATCTCCACCGGATGGAAGTTGACCCAGATTAACCATCTGTTCTTCATCCCGGCTGTCGTGCATTTCGATATTAACACTGTCAACTATTTCGTCCCCGTATTTGTCTCTCAGTTCTTCATCTGTTGAAGCCCGGTGGAAGCCGGTTGCTACTAAAATTGTGATTTCGGCCTCAGGTGCAGTTTTTCTAATTTCTTCTAAAAGAATGGGCATTGTAATATGGCTGGGGACCGGTCGGGTGTGGTCACTGGAGATAATTACAATCTCTTTTTTACCCCGGGCCAGCTCTGAAAGCTTTTTGCTGGCAATAGGATTCTCCATCGCTTCTTTGACAATTTCTGTTTCAGATTTTTCTGCCTCAAATTTATGAGCCTGAGATAAAAGGACTCCTCTGAGCCTCTCCTCTTCTACCTCAAGTTCTAACTCCTTTCTACCGAAAGGAAATTTAATCTGCTTCATTTAAAATTCACTTCCTTTTTAAGTGGTACCGTAATTATTTGTACCGGGTACAAAAACGTATTATTGTACCCGGTACAAGTGAAATTTATCTTAAACTAATCAACCATGTCAAAAATCTTACCTGGGTTCATAATGTTGTTCGGGTCAAAGGCCTTTTTGATGCCGCGCATTAAGTTGAGTTCAGCCGGGCTCATCATCATTTCCATATACTTTTTACGCTTGGAGCCGATTCCGTGCTCTCCACTTAAAGTACCGCCGAGATCTCTGGTCGCTTCGTATAATTCTACTAAAGCCTCTTCTTCAATTTTATACCATTCTTCCATTGAATGGTCAGGGTTTTTAACCAGGGTAGCATGTAAGTTACCATCACCAGCATGACCATAGCAGGGAATCTGAATATCATATTTTTTAGAAATCTGATCAAGATAGGGCATTAGTTTAGGTATATTGGCAGTCGGCACCACAATATCCTCTAAACTCTGATGAGGACTGACAACTTTGAAAGCCTCAGCAATATTCCGGCGCACACTCCAGATCCGCTCACGAGTTGTGTGGTTATCTGCCACATAAACTTCGATTGCATCATTGTCCAAACAGAGCTCACCGATTATCTCACTGTCACTATTAACCACATCTTCTTTAATCCCGTCAACCTCTATTAAAAGCATAGCACCTGCGTCCTGATAGGGCAAATGCTCATTTAAATAGTCACAGGAAGTCTTAACAGAAAGTTTATCCATAAATTCAATACTGGTTGGAATAATTCCACCTTCTGTCATAATTTTAGGTACTGTAGAAATAGCTGTTTCCTCATCTTTAAAGAGGGCTAAAAGTCCAACCCGCTGAGTTGGCTTAGGCATTAACTTAATAGTCGCTTTAGTTACAATCCCCAAAGTACCCTCTGAGCCAACAATCAGCTGTTTAATATCATAACCGGTTACATCCTTAACCCGCTTGCCGCCAAGCTGAACAATATCTCCAGTTGGAGTTACAAGCTCCAGCCCCATTATATAGCGGCCGGTAACACCATATTTTACAGCTTTACCTCCACCGGCATTTTCGGCAATATTACCACCGAGATAACAGGTTTCCACACTCATTGGATAACCGGCAAAAAAGAGGCCGCTCTCCTCGAGCATTTCATTAACACTGTTCATTACTACACCGGGTTCTAGAACCATCATCAGGTTATCATAGTCAATTTCTATAACTTCATCCATATTTTCTACTGAAACTACAATTCCACCGTGCTCTGGAATCGCTCCCCCGGAAAGTCCACTGCGCGCACCAGATGGAGTTACCGGAATCAGTTCTCTATTGGCAAGCTTCATTACTGCTGCAATTTCTTCGGCAGTATTTGGAGTCAGTACAACTTCCGGCATATGAGCATACTGCTCAGCCGGTGTTTCATCGTGAGAATATGCTTCTATTTTTTCTTCATCAGTTAGGACATTTTTCTCGCCCACAATTTCTCTTAGTTCTGCTAAGATTTCCTCAGTTACAGGATTATATTTCATTATTTTACCTCCTCAGCCAGCTGCTTGTTCAGTTCAGGTACAATTTCAAATAAATCGCCTACAATACCGAAGTCTGAGACCATAAAGATATCTGCATCAGGGTCTTCGTTAATTGCAATAATATTTTCCGAGGTCTTCATTCCGGCTAAGTGCTGAATTGCTCCCGAAATACCAATCGCAAAGTAGAGTTTAGGGGTAACTGTTTTACCACTTAAACCTACCTGATAGGGGTAGCTGATCCAGTCTCTATCAACTGCATCACGGGAAGCCCCAACAGCGCCGTCAAAGTAGCCGGCAAGCTCTCTGATCATGGCAAAGTTTTCACCTTTTTTCATTCCCTTACCTCCAGCTGCAATTACATCTGCATCCTGGATGTTAACCGCATCTCCTTCATTTTTGCGGAAGCCGAGCTTTTTAACTCTGCCGTCGAGGAGTGAACTGTCAAGCTTAAGATGGACTATCTCACCGGTGCGGCTTTCGTCTTTTTCGGCCGGTTTGGTTGAATGAGGTCTAACTGTTGCCATCTGTGGTCTGTGGTTTGGTGATTTAATTGTAGCTAAAATATTTCCACCGATAGCAGGTCTGGTCTGCAGTAAGTTGCCTGTGTCTTCTTCGATATCTAATTCTGTACAGTCAGCAGTTAGGCCGGCATTAGTTTTAATCGCTATATAGGGCATAACTGTTCTACCCATTGAGGTTGCTGCTGCCAGAATAATCTCCGGCTTGTATTCTTTAATTAAATCTTCGATCACATTACTGTAATTTTCAGCAATAAAATCTTTTAGAGCAGGAGCGTTCATTAAATAGACCTTATCGGCTCCACTTTTAATCAATTCTTCTGCCTGCTCATCTGTAATTCCGTCTCCAATGACTAATGAAACCAGCTCTTCGTCCAATTTATCTGCTAATTTGCGTCCTCTGCTTAATAACTCAAATGATACTTCTTTAATTTCTCCGTCTCTTGCTTCTCCAAGAGTCCATACACCATTATACTCCATTTATATAACCTCCTATACCAATTCTTTTGATTTTAAGTAGTCAATTAATTTAGCTACAGCTGCTTCTACATTGCCGTCTTCTCTGACATCGATAACTGTTCCACCTCTGGTAACTTTAGGGTGATCGATGTTGACCACTCTGGTCGGTGAACCCTGCAGTCCGAGGTAGTCTTCATCCAGATCAAGGTTTCCTAAATTCCACTGCGGAATTTCAATTTTGCGTGAGCGCTGCTTTCCTCTTAAAGTAGGCAGGCGCGGGAAAGAAATTTCTTTAACAACTGTCAGTAAAGCAGGCAGCGGCAGCTGAAGCTTTTCGTAGCCGTCTTCTACCATTCTCTCAACAATAATTGAATCCTGTTCAGTGGTGGTGTAATCAACTTCTTCGTCAACTAAATTAACATCGACTACCTTTGAGGTATAGGTCGAAAGGGTGAGGTCAAGCCAGGATGCTATACCGGGACCAACCTGTCCGGTATCACCATCTGTTGCTCTTTCTCCGGCCAGTATTAAATCGTAATCTCCAATCTCCTTGATAGCTTCCGATAAGGCGTAGGAGGTGGCCCAGGTGTCTGAACCGGCAAACTCTCTCCCGGAAAGTAAAATACCATCATCACAGCCCATCGCAATTGCTTCTTTTAAGGCTTTATCAGCACTTGGAGGACCCATTGTAATCACCGTAATTTTACCACCATATTCTTCTTTTAACTGAATACCTGTTTCAATTGCATAAAGGTCGAGCGGATTAATAATACTTTCTACCCCGTCGCGTTTCATTGTTCCTGTCTCTTCATCCATTTTTACATTACTTGTTTCTGGAACCTGTTTAATTGGAATAACTATATTCAATTTCTTTACCTCCCTGTAAAACTTTGATTTTGGTTTGATGGTCAGACCGTCTCTATTAGATCAATAAAAAATCATCTAAAAAATTTGAAATTGCGCAAAATTAAAATTTATCACACTACTGAAGAGTCAGTGACCCTCCAGCAGTGCTTTATTTTAGCTAAAATATACCCGGCATAAAGAAGATTGTGATTATCCAGGCTAAGGCCCCGGCAATTAAACCATAGAATAGTGCAACCGGTAAGTTTTTCCGGATAATAAGTCCCTCTTTTCCAACAAGACCAACTGTAGTCGCAGCTGCCACCACGTTGTGAATACAGATCATATTACCTGCCGCTCCACCAAGTGCCTGGAGAGCAAGTGTAGGGGTAACTGCTGTTCCCGAAGCCACTGCTGTTCCATACTGAAATGGACCAAACATAATATCAGAAGTTGTATTACTTCCTGAAATAAAGGCTCCTAAAATACCAACTAGGGGAGCTACCAGATACCAGATTGAGCCCAGAGTTGCTGCGGCAAATTCTGCCATCACCAGTAACATTGACTGTTCACCAGTTGCTCCACCGGAATTCATCATAATATAAACCATGCCTAATGCAAAGAATAAAGCGATTGCAGCCGGCTGAATCATCTTAAATGTTTCCTTCCAGGCTTCTTTAGTCTTGTTGCTGTCCAGTCCGTGTAAAGTTGGAATTAAGAGAGCAACAAAGATAAAGGGAAAGACTCCTGGATTATATAAAGGCTGAATTACTTTGCCAATACCTGTACCAAAAATATTTGTCCAGCCGATTGACCACTGTCTGAGTAGTGGAGTTAGGTTGAAAATTTCCAGGCGACCAACTAATAAAATCAGGCCGATTAAAGCATATGGTAACCAGGCTTTAAATGTACCTACTTCTTTTTGCGCTGCATCTACATCCTGCTCACCTGCTTTAATTTCACCCTCCCATTCTTCATGCCACTTGTCGTGGGAAGGGAAATCCCATTTTTCTTTTGGTACCAGAAAGCCTTTGGAAACCGCAAAGATAAAGACAGGCAGTGCTATTAAAGCTCCCAATAAAGAAGGAAGTTCTGGACCAACAAAATAAGCGATTCCGAATTCAAAGACTGTAAATACAAAGCCGCCAAATAAAGCTAAAGGTAAAACTTCAAAACCCTTTTTAAAAGATCCATCGACGATTTTGGTCATCAGTAAAACAATAACTAACGGTATAAAAGAACCAACTAAGAAATGTAAGAGTCCTGTAAAAGCACCGATATTGTGTAAAAACTGTGAAAATTCAATACTTACTCCCATTGACTGAACTGGAAATTCAATGATATTCTCTAAAGCTGCAAAGCCACCCCAGATAGGAACTCCAACCGCTCCAAAAGAAACAGCGGCACTATCTGCAATTAAAGCAGAAGTTGCTGCAATTAAAGGTGGAAAACCCATCCCAACTAATAACGGAGCTGCTACTGCTGCAGGTGTTCCAAAACCTGCTGCTCCTTCAAAAAATGAGCCCATTAACCAGGCAATAATTATTACCTGTACTCTTCTATCGACTGAAATTGAAGTCATAGAATGAGAAATGCCATATACTCCTCCACTTTTTTTCATTAACTGTAAAATAAGTAGAGCCCCAAAAACTATAAGTAAAATATCAAATGCATTGATTACTCCCCCAATTGTTGCCGCAGATAACCATTTAACAGGCATTCCCCAGCCCACGCCAGCAATAATTAAAGCACTGAGCCAGCCAAAGGGCATTGCCTTACTTGCAGGCCACATGTAACCAATCATTAAAATCCCAACAATAATAATAGGTAAAGCAGCTAAAAGTGCTAACATAAATTCCTCCTTATAATATTTGTCTATTTAAAATTTTCACCCCATATCAAAGAAGGATAACTAATAGAAATTGTCAACTACACGAATTTTCTCCACCTCCAAACTCCCCAAATAAATGATTATTTGATGGTCAGACCATCAGTACTCTATTATATTATTTCAACACTCAGAACATTATCCCTGCCTCTATTTCGGACTTTTTTTAATTGTCTGATAAGTAAAAAATTCACAACCATGGGCGCGCCTGCAGATAGGAGTTGACACTATTCTAAATTGTCATAACAATTGAAATAGTTTGCAAAGAAGAGTTAAAGATTGATTATTATATTCTTAGTGAGTTAATATTATCTCACAGTCTTTAAATTTCCTCACAGGCCTTAAATCATAATTTTATTTTTCTAAATTTAGCAAATTGAGCTGATTAAATCTATTATTTCACATTTAACGAATCGAGTAGGAGGGAAATAATTAATTTATTTCCCGACCTCTCACACCACCACAGCTTACCGTTCGGTACTGGGCGGTTCATTAAGATTTAATTACTT
>NZ_QBLR01000062.1:0-17014 GCF_003070835.1 Halanaerobium sp.
CCACCTCACGATGGACACCCTTGTCTTCAGCTAGTGGTTGGCACTATTAACCCCCACATCAGACTTTCACTGATTAGCAAATATTCATGCCAGGCAAACCAAAAAAACCCGCCTTTTACGGCGGATTTTTGAAATTAATTCTAACTTTATATTTTATTTACAATTTATACTAATTACTTTTTTAACTTTCTGCGCCTTTTAGCCTTCAATTTCTTTATTGATCAGTTTTTCTACATAATCTAAATGATTTTTCATTTCTGCAGCAGCCTGTTCGGGATTATGCTCCTTTAGAGCCTTAAAAATCTGCTGATGTTGACTGGCAAAATCTGTCATTGTCTCTTTCTTAGAAACTAGCTTGGTCCGGGTATTTTTGATGTGAAAGTCCATTGCTTCCGAAATCGAGCGCATAAAAAACAATAATACCTTATTACCACTGGCCCTGGCAATAGTATAATGAAACATTTTATCTGCCTTAATACTTTCTTCCTCATAACCCGAACTGGAAAGCAGATCTTCAATATATGACTGCAGTTCTTCAATTTCAGCTTCTGTTGCCCGCTCTGCTGCCAGCTTTACACAGTCAATCTCCAGCACTCTTCTCAACTCCAGGAGTTCTTCGGCCACATTATCATTTAAAAGTAATATGAGCGAAAGAGGATTAAATATATCTTCATCAAAAGAATCCCTGATAAATGTTCCCTCTCCCGGCCTACTTTCAATCAGACCAATCATCTCCAAAGCGCTGAAAGCCTCCCTAATTGAAGCTCTACTCACACCCAGATCTTTTTTTAGCTGTCTTTCTGAAGGTAACTTGTCACCCTTTTTAAGTTCACCTTCATAAATCAATTCTCTTATCTGCTCAATAATCTGTTCATAAACCTTATTATTTTTAATTTGTTTAAATTCCATTATCCTGCCTCCAAAAAATTAAAATTCAAATCTATCACCCACTGAAGCCAGCTTGACTCGCTCACCAAAAGCTTCTTTAAATTTCATGGCTACCTCCCGCCCGGTACAGTGCACCGGAGCCAGAAGTTCAAAATCAATTTCCTTAAAATAGTCGATCAAATCTGTTATACTTTCTCTGCTGGCTCGCTTGAGGTGCATTCCACCTAAAATGGCAGCAATTTTTCTATTTCCAATTTCAGCTTTGATTTCATTAATTATATTTTTTACTCCCTTATGACTGCAGCCCAGCAGAATTACAATCCCACTTTCTGTTTCAATATATAAAGAAGTATCATCATTAAAGGGATCAGTAATTTCCTTGCCATCTTTTTCAACCACATATCGGGGATTGAGATAAGTCTCCTGTCGAGCCGGAATTTCTCCTGTATTATAAATACCTGCTGCTGCAGCGATTGCAGTTTCAGCTGCCTCAAAATTTTTAATTTCAGATTCTGCAAGCTCTGTTCCAATAAACTCGAGCTCAGATCCTACCTTTTTATATTTAGGCAGAAAAACTTCGCTGTGAGCAAAAACCCTGACCTGAGGATTAATTTTCAGCAGTTTCTTTAAACCACCTGTATGGTCATCATGACCGTGACTTAAAAAAACTGTATCAATTTTTCCCAAATCTATTCCCATTTTTTTGGTATTTAAAAACAGGACCTCTCCCTGACCAGTATCAAAGAGATACTCTTTCCCGTTATATTTAAAATAAAATGAAAGGCCGTGTTCAGCCAGCAGTTTTCTCTTTTCAACTGTATTTTCTGCTAAAATAGTAATTTCCAGGTTTTTAGCCAACTTAATTCACCTCGATTTAAATCATTATTATTTACTTATTATAAGTATACATTGCTTAAACGGCTTTTTCAATTAAATCTATTTGAACCGGGTACAAGTGATTTGAATCACTTGTACCCGGTTCAAAAGAGCTGATCAGGCCGGAAGAAAAAGTTGATTTTTATCTGCCGTTAAGTGAACTGCCCGAGGGGACTGTGGAAGGAAGCATTTTAGAACTTAGGTTGGAGTTAAAAGAAAACGAAAAAAAGGCAGCCAAAAAAAGAGTTGGCAGCCTTTTAGATAAGTTAAAAAATAAAAAGAGCTGATATTTTTTCCAGCTCTTTTTGCCTTTTATTTAAATTTAATATAAAACAGGGTTAATACTGTGTCTTAAATCAAGTTCTAAATTATTAACTGCAGCTCTAGCGGCAGGGTCAAGAATAAATTTCAAATCAAAAGTTAGCTTCTCTACTCCCCTATCTCCACTAAATTTAGCTGTAGTAGAATTTAGATTCTGCCAGTCAGAATTATTCTGCCCGGCCTTTCTGATTAAAACCTGTGCATTTAAATTTCTGTTATTCAAACGGAGATTCCAGTCAGTATTACTTAAAATTTCAATTTTTAGACCAGCCTCTACAATAATTTCTCTGCTGCCGTTGTAATTAGTCATTAGAAAAGTATAGTCAACATCTGCCTTCTCAAGCACCTCTACTCTTTGAAAAATAGGGATTCTGGCTTCTGCTGAGATACTTCTTTCAATTAATGTTTTTGGCTTCCCGGCAGCCTCAACTAAATCAGCAGTACCGAAAAAATTCAAAAATAGGATTAACAAAAGCAAAGTAAAACCACTGATCTTTTTAAAATTAAATTCCATCATTTCCTCCTTTTAGCAGCCGGCTATCTCTCCAAGAGACCCTCAGCTTTGTGTCCTTACCTCACGATAAGTTTACCTTTGTTAAAAAGAGCTCTTAACCCTTTATAGCATCTTTAAGTATATCAGGATTAGTAAATTTATGTCAAGTTATAATTTTCGGCAGTTATTTAAATTATTTTTGAATAATCACTGCCTGATTATTGCTGCTGAACTAACTCCGAAAATCAATAACAGTGCAATTAAATAAACGAAACTTTTTCTCATTATCTTACCCCTCAGTTAAATTTTTAATTCTTATTAAGCCTAAATTTAGACTCCGAATTATTTTAATTATAACAGAAGATTATTAAATTATAAATATTTTTTCAGCTTAATTTATTCGAGATTTCCAACAAAAAATGGCAGTAAGGCTTAACCCCACCACCATTTTTAAAGTATATTTAAATCAAACTATTGGATTTTATTTATAATAATCTATTTACGGTCTCATGGAATCAAAGAGCAGATCTGAGAATTCAGTATTCTGCATCATACCATTAAATTTTTCAGCTCCTTCGCCATAGGCAAAGACTGGTACTGAATTAAGTGTGTGGCCACCTGTTGAAGAATTGGCTCTAATTTCTGTATTGACAACTCCTGCCTGATACTCATTAGCTATAATTGAACCAATTTCGTATCCTACAAGATAAGAATACTTGATATTGCCTTCTTCATCCAGGATTAACTCATTAAATCTGGCAACTTCTGCGTCAGTTAGAGAAATATCAGCGTATTCTTCAAAAACAGACTTAACACTCTCTACAGTATATCCTTTACCATTTTCTTTTTCTGTCATCTGGCCCGCCATATACTCTGGAGAAACACCAATATTCATTAATGCTTCTTTTTCTATTGGCTCGGTTGCTGAAAAACCAAGAGTTTCATGGTCGGCAGTCACAATTACCAGGGTGTCTCCGTTTTTCTTAGCAAAATCCATTGCAACTTTAACACTTGCATCAAAATCAAGAGTTTCTGCAACTACACCAGGTACATCTGCTGCGTGTGCTGCATGGTCAATTCTTGCTCCCTCTGCCATTAAGAAGAATCCATCTTCGTCTTCAGAAAGAACTTCAATTGCCTTTTTAGTCATTGCTTCCATTGTAGGCTCATTAGATCCAAGATCATCCCGGTCATTAATATAGTTCATATAAGATTCATTAAACAGACCAAGAAGTTTTCCATTTAAATGTACAACTTTTTCTAACTGTGTTTTATCAGATACATACTGATAACCCTTTTCTTTTGCCTTAGCAATTAAATCTTCCCCGGCTTCTTCTTCCATAAAGTCTTCACGGCCACCACCGAGCATTACATCTACATTATTAGCAATAGCCTGCCTGGCAATTTCGCCGCCCATGCCTCTATCTTTTACTGAAGCAATAAAGGCAGCTGGAGTTGCATCTGTAACCATATTTGTACTGATTACACCAGTAGCTTTTTTTCTAACCTGAGCAAAATCTAACACAGAATCAAGTTCAGCACCATTTTTATTCATTGCAATTGCACCATTGTAAACCTTATGGCCGGTTGCCATTGCAGTTCCTGCTGCCGCTGAATCCGTAACTCCTTCAGTAGAGCTTGTCATCATGATTCCTGTTTCAGGTAGTTTCATTAATTCTAGCTCGTGGTCTTTATCACCGGCAAGATAGCGAGTCATATCAATCTGGCCCATTCCCAGACCGTCACCAATTAACAGGATCACATTCTTAACTTCTGCCTGAGCTGCCGCTGTAAAGATAAGAGCAAAAACCATAAAGAGTGAAACAACCAACATTAATCTTTTTGACTTTTTAAGCATAAACTTAAAACCCTCCTAGTATTTTGTGATTTGTCAGACGACTGATGTCTGTCTATTAATATATATTCAATACCAGAAGTAGAGTTCCTGCTTTATTTTCAGATTTTTTTATTAATTCTGATTAATGAGTGTTTTGATCAGCAATTAATAGTTGTGAAAAATATTTCGATTTAATATTCTGAAAGCATTGACAGATTTTTAGTTCAGTGGTATAATGATATTGAGTTATGTGATATATATAACATAATTAGTTATTATTATCACTAATATTAATATTTTAAAATTACTTAGGGGGTAACAAAAAATGAAAAAAAGTTTAGTTGTTTCTTTGATCTTAGTTTTTGTTCTAACATTCTCAGGTCTGGCCTTTGCAACAACTCACACTCTTGATGTTGTTGGTGGCGGAGATAAGCAGGAAATTTCAACCGGTAGAACTGTAGAGGATTATGTAAATGCTTTAGTTGAATTAGCTGATGCTGATGAAGCTGGAGATATTTTCTATCCAGAAAGAAATGAAGTAAAGTATCCTTTTGTTCCCCTGCATAAAGATGGAGAACTTATTGGGTATGGTAGCTGGGTCAATACCATTATCTACTCTCACCCGGAAGATTTTATTGCAGTAATCGGTATGGCAAACAATTCTAAAACTGAAGAAAGTATGGCCGTAATTAAAAAATGGAAGCCTCTTGATGCCAATGATCACCACCCAGAAATGAGACAAGAAGAGTTTTTAAGCAGATATTACGGTCTAAGTCTGAAAGCATCTTTTGATCCAGAAGTCGATATAATTGCTGGTTCCACAATTTCCAGTCATACTTTTTACTTTGAAATGAAAAATATGCTGCTGGTTTTTGAACAATATGGACCGGAAGCTGAATAAAGGTATTAATTAACTCAACTGACCCACTTCCTCAGGAAGTGGGTTTTATTTATGAAAAACAGGCAGCCTGACTTAAACAGGGTGCCTGTTAATTAATAAATTCTATTCAGAGAACAAGTATTTAAGAACTAATTCCATAAGTTTCATCATCAAGGGTAATCATATATACTCTCTTTTGGTGATCAATATTATCAATTGCTGCCACATCTTCTGCCTGAAGTTCCCAGTCAAACAACTCTAAGTTTTCCTTGATATGACCCTCAGACTTAGATTTTGGCAGAGGCACAATACCCTTCTGCAGTTCCCACTTAAGCACAATCTGCGCCGGAGACTTATCATATTTATCTGCCAGCTCTACAATAGTCTGGTCACTTAAAACTTCAGTTCTAGCTAGAGGTGCTGAGGCTTCAAGCACTACATCATTTTGATCACAGACTTCAAGCAGCTCTTTTTGATACAACCAGGGGTGGAATTCTACCTGATTAACTGTAATTGGCACCTGAGTAATCTTTAAGGCAACCTTTAACTGATAAACTGAAAAGTTGCTGACACCGATATTTTTAACCAGGCCCTGATCAACTAAGTACTTCATTGCCTGCAGAGTTTCTCTTAAAGAAATTGCAGGATTTGGCCAGTGGATTAAATAAAGATCAAGATAGTCGGTCCCTAATTTTTCCAGGGAACGCTTACAGGCCTTGATAACGCTTTCATAATTTAAATTCGAAGGCAGTACTTTTGAAGTTATAAATAACTCGTCTCGGTCATAATCTTTTAAAACCTCTCCAATTCCCGCTTCATTGTGGTAGCCCTCCGCAGTATCAATGTGATTATAACCTGCCTTTAAGGCAATTTCAACTTTTTCGCCTACATTTTCTTCGGCAATATCCCAGGTACCATAAGCAATAACAGGAATCTCATCACCAGTTTTTAATTTACGTGTTGGAATCATCTTTATTCCTCCTTTAATTTTTTGACTCGATTAATTTCTACTAGTTTTAAAAATTATCTTTCCTACTATATAATATTATAGATAGTAAACCGATTTCCTTTTTTAATTTTCAAATTTTTATTATTAATCTTTTCACTAAATCTATGTTATAATTATTTTACAAAGCTGCTGAAAGGAGGAGCGACTATCAAAAAAACACTAATTTTTCTTTTAATTTTATTAAGTATCTTTATGGTCTCTTTTCAGCTGAAAGATCAACTATTGCGCAGTGATCGGGTTAAAATATTCATTTTAGATTCAGAAGTTGAAGCAGAATTTCTTAAAAGTCCTGCTCTTAAAATTCAACCTAAAAGCTCCCACGGCAGTCAGGTTGCAGCCATCATCCGCAGCCTGAGTCGAGCTGAGATAAGAGCTTTTTCGGCAGAAAACATTATAAAGCGGATTGATAAAAGTAAATATTTGAATTCTTTAAATGAAATTTATAATTATGCCAGACTACACCCGGAAGAAAAAATCGTAGTCAACATCAGCCTTGGTTTTGAAGAAAGTGATTTTCAAAAAGAAATTATAGAAAAGATTTCAGAGCTTGAAAACATTGTTCTGATAGCAGCTGCTGGCAACAATAATCGGGAACGGCTCACCTATCCTGCTGCCTTTAGTGAGGTGACTGCTGTTGCAGCTCTGGCTGAGGCTCAGAAAATGCCCGGTTCAAATTATGGCAGTCAGGTAGATTTTTCAGCTCCTGGAGTTATAGAAATTACGCAGAGAGACTATTTGCCTGCTTTAAATTACAGCCGCAGCTATAAAATCAGTGGAACTTCCTTTGCCGCTCCCCAGCTTACCGCTCTACTGGCAAATGTTTTAAGCCTGAGGCCGGAACTTAGTATTGAAGAAGGACTTAAAGTTATTGAAACTACTGCTGCAGAAATTAATGATCCTCTCTTTGCGAAAGGAAAACTTGGAGCCGGCAGAATTAATACCTTTAAAGCTTTAAGCCAGGCCAGCCGCTTCTACCTCAGGCTGCAGATTATAATTTATTTATCAATAACTCTAGCGGGGCTCATCTTTTTCTATCTCTGCTGGCAGAAGTATTCACTGAGCGGAATTTTTATCTTTTTAATTAGTTCAGCCATTTTGTATTTACTCCAGCCTCTGCTGCTGCTTTTCTACTATCAATTTGGGCTTATAAAAATTATAACTTTTCTAATTAGCTTAGTTCTACTTTATTATTTCCTGCTAAAAACCATCTCTTTTTATCTTGGGCAGAGCCATAACTTTTCTTTAATTTTAAAGCTGGCACCCTATTTAAATCAGAATTTAAAAAATCAGGCAGCAGCAAGATTAAGCAGTCTCATCAGTCAGAAAAATAAGGCGCAGAGATTAAAAGTTGAAAAGATAATTAAAAATTATTTGCACAGCTGCGGCTCCAGTAAAAGTTGTACTTTTTATCTGCAGCTTACGGCCCAGCTTAATCAGGTCCCGGTAGATTTAATTATCAAAAGAGCACTTAAATTTAATCTCAGCTCTGAACTAATAGCTGAGGCGCTGGCTCAGAGTGAAAAATATGAGCGACAGAAATTAATAATCAGTGCAGAGCTTTTAAAATTAATTATTGAGGAAGCTTACCCAGTCAAGAAAAAGGCGGCAGCAGCTGCAGCTGATTTAGCTGAACCTCTAGTTTTAGTTCCCTTAAAAAATCTGCTGCTTAAAAGAAATGAGCTTGGACTCAGTTCTGAAGCCCAGTATTTTCTACTTGAGCTTTTAGAAACTTTTGGAGCTGAGGCTGCTGATTTGGCTGAGCTGCTGAAAAATATAATCTCAGAAAGCAGTGATCCCTGGCTTAAATATCATGCACTTAAAGCTTATACTCAAATTGCTGTTGAAAATGAGAACTATCAGGATTTTATAGCAGAAATGAAGGCAAAAGAAAAAGAGCCAGTTACCCTGGCTCTTAGAGGTTAATTTAAGTATCTGTTTTTAGTTCTTTTCCGAACGAGTTAACTCTTATTTAAAGAAATAGAAAATTATTCTAAGCACAATATTCAAAAAAATACTGACTAAAATCATGGTCGTCAGCGGGAAGTAGAAATTAAAGTTTTTACCTTCTATTTTTATATCTCCCGGTAAATTGCCAAACCAGGAGAGTGAGCCGCCGAAAAAATAAATCACTGCTCCAACAAACACGGTTATCACGCCAAAAATTATAATCAGTGAGCCTATATTTTTAAAGTCCATAATATTTTCACCTTTAAATATTAAATTTATTTAAGCTTAGATATTTCCTCAATCACCCAGTCTTTAAATTTCTGCTGGTCAATATCCACAGCCAGCTTAACATTCTTCTCTTCAGTATAGCGGGAATAAAGGTCAGCAACAGTAGTTCCTGCAGCCGGGCCATCGAGAGCAACTTCCAGATGAGTTTTTTGATAATCAAAGATTTCTGGCTCCAATAAATAGCAGATTGTGCAGATATCGTGCATCATTAAACCCGTTCCGTAAATATCTCCACCCCGATAGTGACTGAAAAGCGAATAAAGCAGCTCACCGGCTTCTCCCAGCTCACTAATTTCTTCAATATCAGTTTTGCTCAAAAGCGCTCTGGTAGTCACCCGGAGACCAAAAATAGTTATTGGCAGACCGGAGTTAATAACCATCTGGGCTGCATGCGGGTCAACCTTGATATTAAATTCAGCTGCTGTATTGGTATTGCCGCCAATGGTCGAGCCGCCCATAATCACAATTTCCTCAATCTTAGCTTTAACTTCTGGATACATGCTGAGCAGTAAAGCAGCATTGGTCAGCGGCCCAATCGTAACTAGAGTAACCTTTTTTTCGCTGGCCAGAATCATTTCTTTCATTGCCACTGCCGAGTGTTGGGGCAAAACCTGACGCTCACTGGTGGGAAAATCATAGCCGTTCATCCCGGTTTCTCCGTGAAACTGACTGGCATCCTCATATTCTCTGAGCAGGGGCAGAGAGTTACCGCGGGCCAGGGGAGTATCCTTCTCAAAAAAATCTAAAATCTTCTTTGCGTTCTCTGTTGTATAATCTAAATTAACATTGCCGGCAGCCGTGCTCAGCATTAAAACTTCCAGCTCCGGATTATTGAGAGCAATTGCCAGTGCTGCCGCATCATCTATGCCGGGATCTGTATCAATAATTATCTTTCTTTTCACTAAATCATCTCCTGTAACTATTCTATATTTTTATATTTAACATGAACTTTATCTTTAAATTTCAACTGTCCCCAGATAATTATACCCCTCAACAACAGCTGGCGCCTGAGAATACTTTTTGAATTTAAAGTTATAATCATGTTCTACTGCTGCCAGCCAGATATGAGCGAGAGTAATCCCCATATCAATTCTGTTCATCTTTTCGTAGAAAAACTTTTTAATGAAATTGGGCTCATTCTGAAAGAGATGGATTCGATCAGCTTCTACCTTAAAATACCAGGGCTGACCGTTAGTCGCAGATGGTGCCAGGCGAGCTGCTTCTAATAAATCATAATGATCATTACCTTCCTTGATTTCAGAAAGAGTTTTGCGATCAAAATCCTCAATTGAATCTCTGATATTTTCTTCTGCAGCCCGGCCAAAAACCAGGGTGATCACATATTCAAGCTCTGAATCGGCAATGATTTCTTTTTTTGGTTTGGCCATTCCAAACCAGCAGCTGCCCAAATTATTTGCTGCCAGAAAAAGATCAAGCTGCTGCAGGATAAACCCGGCATTTAAAAGATAATCCCCTTTTTCTTCTGAAAAAAACTGCAGGTAGTGAGGTGCCTTAATTGGAATCAGGCTTTTCACCTGATCTGAATCCACAATTTTAGCCTCAAAATTAATTTCTGGATCAATTACTTCTGCCTCTTTTAAAAAATTCCTAATAGCCTGCAGCTCCTCAGCTGATAGCTTCTGCTGCTGATACTTTCTGATTGATTTCCTCTTAAAAATCGTCTGATAAAGTTCTTCTTTAGCAATAAACTCTTCCATATTCTGCGCTCCTCATTAGTTTTATTTATAAAACAGTTATTTATAGGCCAGTAAATCCTGAATATCTTCCCAGCTGATCGCCTTAATCGGATTTACATTATTCTCAATCACATTATCAAATAGATCCTGCTTGCGCTGCTGCAGTTTGAGCATCTTCTCTTCTACTGTGCCTCTGGTAATCATTTTATAAACCATCACCCGATTTTCCTGACCGAGGCGGTGGGCGCGATCTGTGGCCTGTCTTTCTACCATAGGATTCCACCAGGGGTCAACATGGACCACCATATCGGCTGCCGTCAGATTTAAGCCAACTCCTCCTGCCTTAAGACTGATTAAAAAAACATCAATCATCGGGTCATTATTGAATTCTCTCACCCTTTCCATTCGGTTGCGGGTCGAGCCGTCGAGATATCTGTAATTAATCCCCTGCTGGTCTAGATCATTTCTGATCAATTTTAGCATTTTTACAAACTGACTGAAAATAATCAGCTTGTGGCCGCCACTTAAAGCATCACTGAGCAGCTCCCGCAGAGCCTCCAGCTTACCCGAATTATGAGCCTTACCTTCATCTCCGAGCACCAGTGAAGGATGATTACAGATCTGTCTGAGTTTTGTCAGTGCTGCCAGCACATTGATCCGGGAGCGATTAAAACCTTTTTCGGCAACTGTCTCTTCCAGCTCACCTCTAACTTCAGCGAGCACTGTCTGGTAGCTATCTTCCTGGAGTTGGGTCATACTGACCGGATGAACATTAATTATTTTTTCCGGCAGCTCTTTTAGAACCTCTTCCTTACGGCGGCGCAGGATAAAGGGAGCAACTCTTTCCTTTAATTCCTTTAACTTTTCTTTTTCGTTATTTTTGCTGATCGGAGTAATAAAATTATTTCTAAAATAACTGTAATTCCCAAGATAGCCGGGCATCAGGTAGTCAAAAATGGACCAGAGCTCTTCAATTGAATTCTCAAGTGGAGTACCGGTCAGGGCCAGCCTTGATTCTGCTTCAATATTTTTAACCGCTTTAGCTCTTTTAGTACGGTGATTTTTGATATGCTGGGCCTCATCTAAAATTGAGATCGAAAAAACTATGCCCTCAGCGTTTAACTCCTCCACATCTCTGCTGATCGTTGAATAGGAAGAAATAATTAAATCATAGTCGCTGAAATCTTTACGCATCTCTATCCTTTCAGCAGGAGTTCCATAGTAAACAAGAGTTTTTAGATCAGCAAAAAACTTATCTGACTCTTCCTGCCAGTTATAGATTAAAGTCCGGGGACAGAGCACCAGAGCCGGCTTTTTAGGCTTTAAACTTTTTAGAAGGGTCAGCATCTGCAGAGTTTTACCGAGTCCCATATCATCAGCCAGAATACCGCCGAAGTGATATTTATGCAAAAAGCGCAGCCAGTGATAACCGTTTTTTTGATAATCACGCAGTTTGTCCTCGACTTCAGTTGGAATCTCTCTTTTCTTGACCACATTAGTCCCACTAATCTCAGCTTCCAGCTCATTAAAGACTTTATTGCCTTTAAAATGGATCCCACTTTTTTCGACCAGATTTTTATAATATAAAAGGTTGTGGTAGGGAGCCCTATAACCTTCATCCCTGGCTTCAGCATCATTAAGCATCTGCTCAACCTTTTCTTCTTCAGCACCACTTTCTAAAATAAAGTACTGATTGTCGAGTTTAATATAGGCCTCTCCCTTTTTATTATAGGAGATCAGCTGCTGCAGCTCCTGCCGGCTGTAAGTTTTGCCGCCAAGATTATAACTGATAGAAAAATCAAACCAGTTTATCCCTTCACTGTCATCAATTTCGACAATTGGCTCCAGCTTGACTTCCTTAATCTCAATCTGGTCAAAGCTCTCACTGCTTTCGACATTCCAGTCCTCAGGCAGGTGAGTCATCCCATCAGTGATAAATTCCTGAATATCGGCATTATCTTTGATGATAAAATGCTCGGGGCGAACCTTAAAATTATATTCATCCAAAAAGTCAATCACTTCTGCCAGGGCCTTATTGTCCCGCCCGTGCCAGAGCTGAGGGGCATTTTCATCTTTTTTATAAATATTTTTATCAGTATCCAGTCCTAAAAGTTCTGTGTTGATGTATTTCTCGCCTGCAAATTCCACTTCCAGCTCACAGCTAATCTGCTGTTTTTTGTAATCAAGTTTTAAATTGACCAGCGGGCTTTCTTTGATTAACTCATACTCCTGCAGTTCTTCTGCAGTCTCGAGTTTAAGATTTTTCTCCAGAGTCGGCAGGATTTCAAATAAAAATTCTCCCTTCTTCTGAGCAGGAATTAAAAAATTGGTCGGCAGTTCATCAAAATTATAGAAATCAACTTTATGAATTTTATTACCGATTAGAGTCCAGCGGCACTGGTCTTCACTCCCCTGATAAATTGGGAAATCATTATCTTTAAGTTCAATTTTTATTTCTTCTAAATCACCACTGAGCTTGAGCTCCGGCTGCAGAGTTTTTCCTTTTTTAACTGTAACTCCATTTTCCTCCAGCTCCAGTTTGAATTTCTGGCTCAGTTCCAGCAGAAAATTCAGGTTTTCTTGATTTTTATTTAATAACAGAGAACTGCCCCGCCCTTTACTTTTTCTCAAAGCTGACAGTTCTTCTAAAAGCTTAAGTTCCTCACCGTAAAAATATTTCTGCAGCAGGCCGTCACGATAATAAACATAGTCGTAATCATCATTTAAGGAATTTACAACTTCCTCGAGCTGCTGCTGGCTGAGATAATTAGAATCAAAAATCAGCTTAAAGTTTTTCAGGGCCTGATTTAAAATCCCCTTAACACTGTATTCCAGCTTCGGCAGCTCACTCTGATCATAATTTTTAGTTATTTCCAGTAAATTATTAAAACTGCGATCAGCAATTCGCTGCTCCACAATGTCAAAGTCAGATTCTTGACTGGAAAATCTAAGTTCCGATATTTCCTCTTCCTCAAACTGCGGCTCATAGCTGACCTTGGGCGAGCGAAAATCTTCTTCCATAAATTTATTGAGCACAGCTACCTCATGTTTGCAGTATTCTTCCCAGTCGTAAGGACAGTCACAGCTACTTTCTAATTCCAGGCTGGCTTCGTGCAGTCTGATTTCAGACTTAACCTCATAGCGCCTCGAGCCGGAAACCTGAGCAGAAATTTGATAGAGATTGGGCTCAAGCTTATTGATTCTGTACTGCAGTACCCGACCCTGATTGTAATAGTTTATGCCACGTCTGTATATTTTATTGGATACTAAATTTTTAATAAAATCCCTGCTGCTCATTCTTTCAACTCCTGTATTGCTAATTATTTTCTGCCATTTTTTGAAGCATCTTTAAAGAAAAGTCTTTAATTTCCTCAATTTCATTCTCTATTATTGCCTCTACAATTTTCAGATTCAACTTCTGGTATTCATGGACTGCAATATTTATAAAACCGACCATAGCTTTCAATTTATCTGCCATCTCTTTACTGATTAACTTATTTTGAGTCAGCAGCTCAAAGGCCTCGCGACTATTTTGAGGCACTCCAAGCTCCTTTTCTGCTACAATATGCATCGCTATATCAATTGCTGCTTCTGCTGCTTATCTTCAGCATAAAGCAGCTTTCCCTGAATAATCTGCGCCTTAAAAACTGTAGAGGCTTTTTTCAGGTCAATTAAATCAACTTCAATATTTAATTTGGAAGCCAGTTTTTAGTTTTTGAGCTGTTAAAATTTTTCGGCCTCCAATTTAGGTCTATATTCCATTATATTATATTTGGTCAGGTAGAACAATGATAATCAGGAAAAATCCTGGGTTATTTTTCAAACCAGCGGAGCTTTTCTGGATCCCAGTTGGAGTTGATTTCTCTATTTTTTACAGCAGCTTGAAGCGGAGGTTTTTTCTACTTGTCAGCTCCATTCTTGATACAATAGCATGCAATTTTTCCGAAATTATTGTCTCAAGCGGATATGACAGAAGTTCTACCTTTTCAAAATCATCTAAAATAGTGTTTATTTTCCGTTTCAATACTAAATATTTCCTCAACCATCATTTTAATATTTTCTAAATTATTCGAAAATTATTTCAAAGAATAATCTGCATCTACAGTAGGCCTAAACGGAGTATTACTAATAATAAAAAAAAGAAATCCTCCTTTTAAAACTAAGTTGTTTTTAAAACGGGACTTTGAGATTCTTCGTGCTAATTCTTCCTGCGCAAAAAGCATTATCAGCTGTTGAAATCTGATGCCTCTTGAACTGGACTCATTTTTTAGCCTGGCCAGCACAGAAGCAGCCATATCTTTCATTAGACCCACACTCCTATATATTTATCTATTTTCTCTCTAATATTCAGTATTTGAGCATACTTTATTAGCGAGTTAATATTCTTCTTTTCGTCATTTATATAGTTTCTCAGAGCAGTGCTAAAAATTTCCGAATCAACTTTATCTTCATACCTAATCAAATCACAAATACTCTTATCTCTGTCATAAACTTTAACCTTAACCTTATCAATTTCATAAGTTTCAATACCCAGTTTCTGATATTTTTCTATAATATAAAATGGTTTTATCTTAAAATATGAAATATCATATTTCCCAGGATTACTGTGTTTTTCTACAGCAAGCTGCCAGGATACGGGAATACGATCAATATAATTATAAAATCGCAGGGCACTTTCCAAAAAAATTACTGCTTCCGGAAAAAGACGCGCAATGAGAACTTCTTCTCTAGGAAAATAATCTTTAAGGGTATAGTAACCATATTTAATTTTTTCAATTTTGTCATTATCCAGCAGCTTTTTTATCTGCCTGCTGCTCAGGCCAAATTCATTTAGTTCAGCAGTTTTTAGAACTCCACCATTCATTATAAATTTTTCCTTAATATAATTAAAATCAGACATAATTTTGCACCTCTTTGTAGGCTTAAATTAGTTTTGAGCCTATCTTCTAATTCAATTATACTTCTTTTTGACTTATTTATCAACAAGATTCGCACTTTTTTGTAGTCTAATAGCATCATTAAGCCTACTTTTTAATGCATGATCCGTCTATTTTATTGAATTATCTTAAAACCTGTTTTAAATTGCGCTTGAAGACCTCATTTTCCGGCTCTCTTTCAATTGCCTTTTTGAAAAACTCTGCTGCCAGCTCTTTATTGCCCAGATTATTATTATAAATTGCTCCGATCTGGTTGTAGACATAACCTGTTTTATCATAATGTTCTACTGCTTTAACTAAAAGCTCAACTGCCTTTTTCCAGTTTTCCTGCTTCTGTTCTTCAATCGATTCTTTAAGTAGCTTAAAATATTCTAAATAGTTCTCTTTTAATTCTTCACTGCCGCAGATTACATCTTTTTTAGTCTGGTAAATTTTCTTTTCCGGCTCCAACTTCAGCGCTTTTTTAATTGCTTTTTCGGCACTATCCCACTTCTGCTGCAGGATATTAACTTCAGCCAGGGTGGCCCAGAGATAATCCTGTTTGGCTTCAATCTCAATTGCTTTTTTTAAGTACTTTTCTCCCTTATTTAATTCATCCTGACCGATTAAAGCTCCGGCCAGATTAAAATAGAGCATTTCCTGATTGAGATGGGGACTATCCTCCAGCGGTAAGAGTATCCCGCTAGCTTCTTTATAATAACCGTTATCTAATTTTTTAATTCCTGCCTTAAAAGCCTTTTTGTCCTTCATTTTTTGAAAAAATCCTTTGATTATATTCAGCATATTATCATCCTTATTTTGAATTTTGACTTACATATTTTTAAGTTATCTACATATATTATACAGGTTATCACGGCTCTTTAAAATAAATATGAGTAAATAACCAAAAAAAATTACCCATATCTCAGGGACATGGGTAGTGACTACTCATATTATTCAATTATTTCTTTGACTCTGCCAACTTTTCCACTTTCGAGCATAACTTTAATTCCATGCGGATGAGTTGCCGAATTGGTTAAAATTCTTTTGACAACACCTTCAGTTAAATTTCCACTCCGCTGATCTTTTTTCTGCACAACTTTTACTTTTAAACCTTTTTTGATATTGATTCTTTTATTTCCAGCCATAATTTTCACCCCCACTTATTTGTACCAGGTTCAAGTGAAATAAATCATAATCTTTTAAATAATTGATCAAGCTTTTCTATATATTTTGAAAATACTTCTTCATTGATACAGTAACAGACTCTCGGGCCATCAATCCGGCCTTCTATCCAGCCTGTCTCCTTCAAAATTTTAAGATGCTGTGAAACTGTTGACTGAGCAATCGGCAGCTGATCAACTATACTGCTGACCATACACTGATTATCTGCAGGCAGTTCAGCCAGAATCTTAATGATCTTTAGCCGGTGGGGATGACTTAAACCCCTTGCCAGCTCAGCCAGCTGCTCAAGATTTTCACTTTGCTTTGCTTCATTTTTTAGTTTTTGATTCATCATATCCACTCCAGCCTCTCAGATTACAGTTATTAATTGTACACTAAATTGAAAGCATTTTAAAGAAAATGAACAAAGTTACTGCCCAATAGTGAAAATCACAGTGTTTTTGTTCATCCTACTTTTCTGCTCTAATGTAGGCAGAGTAAATATATTTATTGATATCAATTCCGGAAATCCAGTCTTCAACTATTTGATCACTGTGAGATTTTCTTTCGACCTCTATATTTTTAAATTCAAGTTCTTCTGAGCTTTTTGCTTTGTACAATTTTTTCTTAAAAAAGAATAAAAAATTTGCAGTAAATATCTCCAATAATAATTAAAACTCTTCATTTCAGACACATAA
>NZ_QBLR01000063.1:0-16713 GCF_003070835.1 Halanaerobium sp.
CAATTATTTCCTGATAGGGGCTGTTTTTTCTGAGCTTGATTAATTCTTTATAAAAGTAAAATACGGAATTATCATCTTTTAGATTTTCTTCAACATTAATTTCCTGATAATTTGGATTCAGCTTTAACCAGGGCTCAGCTTTAGAAAAGCCAGCATTTTCAGCATCAGACCACTGCATTGGGGTCCGACTGTTGTCCCTGCTCCTCCTCCAGACAACCTCCATCACTTCTTCTTTGTCATATCCTGCCTTTAAGGCTTCCTGATATAAACCGTGGGTTGCCAGATCCTGATAATCATCTATATTTTCAAATTTAACATTGCTCATTCCTATTTCCTGCCCCTGATAGATAAAGGGGATTCCCCGCTGCAGCATAAAAACAGCTGCCAGCATTTTAATTGAATAATCATTAATTTCAGCTTCATTTAAATACTTATTTAAAGAGCGGGGCTGATCGTGATTCTCCCAAAAAATAGCGGCTCTCCTGTCATCGGCATAGGTTTTTTGAATCTCATTTAAGCGCTCTTTTAGCTCAATTAGATCCCAGTCCCGAGCCTTAAACCACTCACTGCCCTCACTTAAATCCAGATCAACATGGCGAAAATCAAAGACCAGATCAAAAGGAGCATCATCACCGGCAAATTCCTGCATCCTTTTATTATCTTCTGCATATAATTCTGCTACAGTCACAATCTGATAGTTGGAAAAAGTCTCTGCCTTTAATTCATTTAATAAATCCAAAATTCCAGGCTGATTGGCAGAGGCTTCAAAAATACTGCTCAGACCGTCAGGACCATTAACTTTTTGATCCTTAAATCCGCTCTTTTTTATGTAGCTGATGGCATCAACTCGAAAACCGGCCAGACCCTTATCCAGCCACCAGTTTACCATCTGATATAATTCCTGCCGCAGCTTTTTATTTTCCCAGTTTAAATCTGGCTGTTCCTCAGCAAATGTATGAAGATAATACTGCTCAGTCTGCTGATCATAGGTCCAGGCCGAGCCACCAAAAATTGAGCGCCAGTTTGTCGGTGGACCTCCATCTGCCTTAGGCTCCTTCCAAATATAATAATCTCTTTTTGGATTATTCTTCGATTTTCTGGATTCTTTAAACCACCGGTGCTGGTCAGAACTGTGATTGATTACTAAGTCCATCATAATTCCAATTCCTCTTTTGTCAGCCTCAGCTATTAATTCTTCCATGTCCTCCATAGAGCCAAACTGCTCGGCAATTGCATAATAATCATCAATATCATAGCCGTTATCCTTCATCGGGGAAGAAAAAACCGGGCTGAGCCAGATTAAGTCTATTCCCAGTCGATTTAAATAATCAAGCTTTTCTATAATCCCCCGCAAATCACCAATTCCATCATTATTGCTGTCATTAAAACTTTTAGGGTAAATCTGATAAATTACTGAATCATACCACCATTTTTCTGTCATTACAACCATCCTTTGTCTATTTAGATCTTTTTATAACTTATGCTTCAACATTTTGAGTTATCATTTTTAAATAATAGGTAATTAAAATTGCTGCTCCCAGGATAATTATCAGAAAGACAAATCCCGCCTCAATCGCAATAAAATCATTGATAAAGCCCACCACCCAGTTGGAAAGTACTGTTAAACCAATCATCCCGGCTGTCTGAGCAAAACCAACCACTTTAATTCCACTGCTCTCAAAGCTGTCTAAAATCGCAGCCTGCAGGGTTGGTACCTGACCTGCTAAAAAGAGACCAGAAATCGGAATTAAAATTGTAAAGTTATAGCCGCCGATTAAGGCAATCGAAATCAGGGAGGCCGCCGCTGCTCCGGTAAAAATCAGGAAATTATAATAACCAATTTTTTCAACAATAATGCTGGCCAGAAATCTACCAGCAGTAAAGCAGATAAAAAAGAGCGATAAATAAAAACTAACTGTAAGATCAGTTCTTGACTGAGCATCTCTTAAAAATGGGGCCAGCCAGGTCACTATAGAAAATTCTACTCCCACCTGAAAAAATACAATTAGAGAAAATAAAATTACCTTTTTATCCTTAAGCAGTTCTGAAGTTGTTTTCATTATCTTTTTGCCGCTGCTTTCGATATCCGGCAGAGAGGCTGCGTTAAATTCAAAAAAGATGATTATCAGTAAAATAATTGAGAATAAGAATGAATAATTCCAGCTAAAACCCAGTTTTAAAACTGAGGTCACAAAATATGGGGCAATAATCCCCCCGGCTCCATAAAAAAGGTGGAGCAGGTTGATCATCTTTCCTCTTTTTTCACTATAAGAAATTGAGGTAAGATTTACAGCCACAATATTTAATAGAGTTATTCCGGTTCCCAGAAAAAAGAAGGAAGCTAGAAGAGTATAATAATTTACTGATGCATAAACCGCTCCCAGGGCAAGTGAATTATAAATAACACCATAAAACAATATTTTAATCAGACCGAATTTTTCAATCAGCTTACCACTGCCAAAAAAGACCAGCATTGAGCCAATTGAAATAAAGGAAAGCAAAAATCCAAGTCGGCTGTAATTGAGACCAAAATCATCCATAATATATGGCCCAACCTGACCTCTGATATTATTAACAACTCCGTTCATAAACATTATGGTAAAAGCAAGTATAATTATCTTCTTTTTGTTTTTAAGCATTCTGTAAATCCCACCTTATTTTTATTTGTATTCGGGCAGCCAGTCTCCATGAGCCTCTATTAAATCATCGCATAAATTAACTATCTCGTCAATGGTTAATTCTGAGCCAGTGTGGGGATCGAACATTGCAGCCTGGTAAATATATTCTTTCTTCTTCTCTAAAGCAGCCTTGATTGTCATTAAATGAACATTTATATTTGTTCTGTTGAGTGCTGCCAGCTGCTCGGGTAATTCTCCTACATGACAGGGGCTAATGCCGCTGCGGTCAACCAGGCAGGGAACCTCAACTACCGCTTTTGCTGGTAAATTTTCAATCAGACCGGTATTTAAAACATTACCTCCAATTTTATAAGGTCTGCCGGTTTCCAGGGCCTCCATGATATAAGAAGCATATTCGTGAGTCCGCTCATGTTCTAGTTCTTCATTTTTAACCAGCTCATCCCGCATCTCTTCCCATTCTGCAATCTGTTTTTCACAGCGGCGCGGGTATTCATCTAAAGGAATATTATATTTTTCAATTAATTCCGGATACTTAGATTTAATAAAATAAGGGTGATATTCTGCATTATGTTCACTTGATTCAGTTATATAATAACCAAAACGCTTCATCAATTCATAGCGAACCATGTCATCATGAGGTGTTTCTCTCTCAAAGGCTTTCTTCTTAATCTCCGGATATAGATCCTTACCATCTCGACTGATCTCCAACAGCCAGGCCATATGATTGATTCCTGCAATCTTATACTGCAGATTTTCGGTGCTCATCCCAAGCGGCTCCAGCAGCTGCTCGTGACAGATCTGTACACTGTGGCAGAGACCTACTGTTTTAACATTGGTTGCTCTAAGCATCGCCCCGGTTAAAATTGACATCGGATTGGTGTAATTTAAAAACCAGGCATCAGGAGCAACTTCTTCAATATCCCGGGCAAAATCCAGCATTACCGGAATGGTTCTTAGAGCTCTAAAAATTCCACCAATACCCAGTGTATCTCCAATTGTCTGCCGCAGTCCGTATTTTTTGGGAATTTCAAAGTCAATCACTGTTGAAGGTTCATAACCACCAACCTGAATTGCATTGATTACATAATCTGCATCTTTGAGAGCAGCCCGACGGTCAGTATAAGCCTTAATCTCAGCATAACTGCCGTGATTACTGTTGATATTTTTAAGCATCATTTCCGAATCTTTTAAGCGCTGCTCATCAATATCATATAGAGCAAACTCTGATTCTCTTAAAGCCGGGGTTAAAATACAGTCCCCCAGAACATTTTTGGCAAAGACAGTACTGCCTGCACCCATGAAAGTAATTTTAGCCATTAAAATCTCTCCTTTTAGTATTATTGTGAGCTTTAATTTCTCACTTTTAAAATTTATTTTAATTTGTACTTTTATTATATCCATAGTATTATGTTTATATAAATGGTCTAATGTTAAATTAACATGTTATTATGTTGTTTTATAAAATTCAAAGGAGGGATATCATGGCTGAAGAACAGGATTTAAATATTGAAAGGCTGCATTTAACTGATATGGAAATTCACATCTGTGGCTCACAGCAGTGCAGTCAGGGTCACAGTTATGGTCCGGCACTTAGAGATTATTTTTTAATTCATTATATCCACCGGGGAAAAGGAATTTTTGAAGTAGACGGCAAAAAATTCGAATTAAAAAGAGGTGAGGGCTTTGTAATCTGGCCCCATCTTCTTTCCTATTATCAGGCAGACAAGAATAATCCCTGGCAGTACTCCTGGATTGGCTTTACCGGCTTAAAAGCTGAAGATTATCTTAAAGAGGCTGGAATTACAAAAGCTAAACCCTTTTTTAGGACTCAAAATTCGGAAAAAACTTCCGCTATTTTTAATGAAATGACTGAAACAGGCAATTTAAAAAAATCAAAGGAAATTAAACTAATGGGTCTCCTCTACCTTTTCTTTTCCGAGCTTATCGAAAATTCAAATCGACAGCAAAAAAACAACCAAAATCTAAAACAGGAATACTTAAAAAAAGCAGTTAACTATATTGACCGCAATTATTCGCGACCTGATTTAAAAGTCTCAGATGTCGCTTCTTATCTAAACTTAAACCGCTCCTATCTCTGGCAGCTGTTCAGTGAGCTATTAGATAAATCTCCGCAGCAGTATTTAATTGAATTCAGAATGGAAAAAGCTGCTTTGCTTTTAGAAAACTATGATCTTAAAGTTAGATCAGCAGCTTTAAGTGTCGGCTATGAAGACCCTTTCAACTTTTCTAAGATTTTCAAAAAAGTTATGGGGAAGTCTCCCAGTCATTATAAGAATGGACAAAGTAGTAGATAAATGCTAAAATTAATTAAAGGAATATTTTTAAAATTAAGTTAAATTTATATATAAACCAGGGAGGGAGTTTAAAAAATGAGTATTGGAATTGTAACTGACAGCACCTGTGATTTAAATCAGGAAATTATCGAAAAATATGGGATTGAAGTTATCCCTCTTTCAGTTCATTTTGGTGAAGATGAATTTCAGGATGGAGTTGACATTAAACCGGATGGTTTTTTCAAAAAACTAAAACAGAGACAGGAACTTCCCCACACATCAAGACCGGCACCTGCATTATTTATAGAAAAATATCAGGAAATGCTCAAAAAATATGATCAGCTGCTTTCAATCCATGTTTCTGCTGCCTTAAGTGGTACTTTTGAATCAGCAAAACTGGCAGCTCGCGAGGTGGATGATAAAGTTACTGTAATTGATTCTGCTACTATTTCCCTTGGACTCGGTATGCTGACAGTGCTGGCGGCAAAATCAGCTGAAAAAAATCTCAAAATAGATGAGATTATAGAAACTTTAAAGCAGGCTAAAAATAAACTGCACCTCTATTTTACAGTCAAAGATCTGACCTACATGGAAAAAGGCGGTCGCATCGGTAAGGCCAGTTCATTTTTGGGCTCAATCTTCAGCATTAACCCGGTAATCTCGATCAGCACAGAGACTGGAAAGGTTAAACCAATTGCCAAAGTTAGGGGTCAACACCGGGCTCAGGATAAAATAATAGAACTGGTTAGAGAAAAAGTAGAAAATGATAGAAATGTCTGGCTTGGCTTTGCTCACGGCAAGCGCGAGGAAGAACTGGAAGATACTAAAATAAAACTGATTAAAGAACTTAAAGCTGAAAAAGATATAAATCTAAATATTTATGACAGCCGAATCAGTGCCACCCTGGGCTGTCATGTTGGTCCTACAGTTTATGCTGTTATTGTTTTGAGTGGAGATTTTCTGGAGTGAATTTTAAATAAGAGAAAGTGCAGCTCCTCCCTGCAAATAGGAAGACTGCACTTTTTTATAAATTGATGAATATTCATTTTCAAAAAATCAAATTATCTATTAAATCCTCTAAACTTTAACCCCGCTGATTAAATAGGAATTATAATCTATAGCTCTTACTTCAATGTTTTTAACATTTCTCTCTGCCAGCATTGCTTTTAACTGCTCACTTTTAACCCGATGATGAAGTGGTGGGCCCTCTTCTCTCTGATCTGGATCCCATTCAATGAAAACAACTCTGGATCCTTTCTTTAAAAAACTAAAATAATTATCAAGAAACTTATCTTTTTCCTCCACCTCATGAAAAAGATAGGCAAAAAGCATAAAATCTGCATCCTGGTGTAAGTTGGCATCATTGTCTTCACTCTTACAGATTTCTATTCTGTCCGTTAAACCGGCCTGCTGGGCACGATGTTTTAAGTCCAAAAGCATATCTATTTCTACATCAACAGAATAAACTTTTCCCTTTTCACCAACTATTTCTGCTGCTGGCAGTGAGAAAAATCCATTCCCTGCTCCAACATCTATAAAAATATCACCCTCATTTAAATTCAACTCTGATAAAAGTTCAGCTGGTTTTAGACTTTTAAGCCGCTTTTCTGCAAATAACTTTTTCTTTTTCGATGGATGAAATCTCTTGCCTGACATACGACCACTCCTATTCTCTAAAATAATTTCAGTTATAAAAACATGATTTAATATATTTAAAAATAACCTAAGTATTTCTAAAATCTTTCTAAAATTATTATAACTGAAATTATTATATTTAAAAGTAAAAGACCCTACATCTTTAAAAATTGTAAGGCCTTTTACTTCATCTATATTAATTTAATAAGGAGCTTAATGTTGGTACCGGGCACTTGGAAATTATTCCCAAGTGCCCGGTGCCAACAACTAACAATTTATCTTTTTGCTTCCCAGATATCACACCAGACATTTTCGTTATAAGAACCTTTAAATTTAGATTTACCCATTATTTTTTCGATGGTCTGTCTGATAACTTCACTGGTATTTCCGTGGGCATTGATAAATGTTTTGACCATTGGAACATCAATAAAATGATTGGTGTAATTTAAAGATACAAATACAGTTGGAATTTCAGCAGCATACCAGGGCACTTCATTTGCCATTGGGGCTTTCCACTTAATCCGATAATTGTTCTGCTGAGCATATCCTCTGACATCAGCAAAGACAAAGGCCGCATCATATTTATCCCGATATTCCATTATCTTACCCTTTTCTCTAGCTTCACCTTCATTTAGATCAACTTCAAATCCTGCCTTTTCCAGTTCTTCAACTACTCTGTCCCTGGAAGAAGTATCACTATTATAAATTCCACCCAGTTCACCGTAAAGATAATATAACTTGATTCTTGGATGAGTTTCCGGTGTTATCGGCAGTTGATCTAAACTATCTTTAACCAGAGTAATTCCTTTATCTGCAGCATCGGCTGCCATCTGATGGTGCTCATCCTGTCCGATTAGATCCAGCTTTTCTTCTGCTGGCATTAACTCATCTGATTCTGCTTTTTGGTGCAGATTAATGGCTGCTTTAAGGCCTAAAATTCTTTCAAGGGCTTCATTTAAGCGCTGATCTGTAATCACGCCGTTTTTGTAACCATCAAGCATAAACTGAAAATCTTCTTCCTTATCATTGAAGAATAAGAACATATCACAGCCAGCAGCAATCGCTCCCGGAACATAATCTTTTCTCGGCATGGCGGCTGTCATTCCAAGCATATGGGAAGCATCTGTAACTACCAGACCATTAAAGCCTAACTTATCTCTTAATAAATCATTCAATAACTCAGGTGCTAAGGTTGCCGGCATAATTTCCTGTTCCGTTAATTCTGGGTTCAGCTTTTTAGAATATTCCGGCATTGCAATATGGCCGGCCATAATGCTCATCAGGCCATTATCAATATGGTGTTTGTAGACTTTACCAAAGGTCTGATCCCACTTCTCTGGTCCAAAATCATTAATACCTAAAACTAGATGCTGGTCCCTTTCTTCAACCCCATCTCCCGGAAAGTGCTTGACACAGCTTGCAATCTCACCTACTTCACTGTCCTTTAATCCCTCAAGGTAGGCTGAAGTATATTTAATCACCTTTTCCGGAGTATTGCCATAAGCTCTGGTGTTAACAATTGTATTCCGCCAGTTATATAAAATATCAACTGAGGGATCAAAGTTCCAGTTAACGCCCAGAGCTGCTTCTTCTCTACCGCTGACCAGACCGGCATTATATGCTACTTCCTCTGATTCTGAGGCTTCAGTCATTGCCCCACTGGCAATAAAAGTCCCATCAGTTGAGGATCCGTCTCCACCATTATCACAGTTAGCTGCTGCCAGCAGTGGAATTTTACTGGCTGCCTGCATCTCTTTAATAAAATTATAAACTTGATTAGAACCTTTGCTGGCATATCTGATTCCACCAACATGATACTTCTTCACAATTTCTGCATTTTCCGGATCAGCTAAATCCCCGTGAATTCTGGTAATAAACAACTGCCCAATCTTTTCTTCCAGTGACATTTCTGAAATTGTATCCTTTACCCATTTAATATCCTCATCATTTAAATAAAAAGGCTTTGCTTTTAAATCTACCATAATTACCTCCGTTTTTTACTTTAAAATAAAATTAAATTTTTTAATCAAATTTTCTTCATATTTCCCCTGATAATCTCCACTGAAAAAATTTGCCGCTGCCTCTTCAGCAAATTTCTGCCAGGATTCAGCTTCCTCACAGGGCATAATTGGATAAAATAAAACATTATTTTTCTGAGCTGCTCTTAAATCTCCGGGAGCATCACCGATCATCAATATTTTATTTTGATCATAACCTTCTGCTTTTAAATCCTTAATATTGTCAGCTTTTGAGCCTGCTTCCTGTCCTAAAATCACTTTAACATGCTGTTTTAAATCATAACTAGCCCATTCATCTAAAAGTGCTTCCTGATTTGCAGAAGAAACAACTGCTAGATCTGCTTCAGCTGAGATTTCAGCCAGGATTTTTTTAACACCTGCAAAAACTTTTCTCGAATCTTTTTCCAGTTTTGAAATCTCCTGATTAACCTGCCTGCTCCAATTGAGAGCTAATTTAAGCTGCTGATTATTCTCAGTATTTTTGATAGCTCTGCTTAAAGCTGGATTTGATAATTCACTGCTTTCTAATGTCCACTTCTCTATCTGATCAAGCCCAGGCAGACCATAACCTTCTGCTCTTAAATCATTAAAAGTCTTAACCAGTCCCTGAAAGCGGTTAATTCCTCTGCTGTGAGAATAGAGATTAACTTTATTCCATTTTTTTAAAAAGTCTTCTTCAATCTCTTCCAACTGCCAGACTTTGACTGCCTCTGGACCAAATGCCTTTTTATGTTTTTCAGTCATTGTATCAATTGCCGAACCATCAGAATCAATGCAGATCAAAAATTCTTTTTCCTTAACAAAATTAGCAATAGTAGTCATTTTTTTACCCGCTCCATTTGTGATTTGTTATACTTGTACCCGGTACAAATAAGCTTATTTGTACCGGGTACAAAAGAATATTTTCACTATAGCTTAGCCTTTATAATCATTCGGTAGTTTTTCCCATCTCTGCTTTAAAAGATGAGCTGCCATCTTGGGCTGTCTGTCTCTGGTAAAGGCACCCTTTTTGTTACCATCTACTCTTAAAATCCCTTCTACTGTCTGGAAGTCAGCAAAGTTCCACATCTGTTCTCCGACTATAGAATCACAGTTATCAAATACTTTATGCTGCAGTTCTAAATATTCATTCTGATATTCTTCTGACCACTGGACTGAAGGTAGTTTATGAATACCTGCCTTAGTATCTGCACCATATTCGGTCATCACAATCGGCTTTCCTTCTTTTTCCCAGCCGGCAAGTTCCTCTTCGAAATTCTTCTGAGAATATCTTAACTCTGCTCCTCCCATTAAGTACCAGCCATAATAGCGGTTAAGGGAAATTACATCTGCAAATTGAGCTGCATTACATTTGCCGTATTGTGCTGTCATTAAATTAGTAAAGGTAAGTGGTCTTGCCTGAGGATCAAGGTCTCTGGCATAGGAGAAAATTTCTTCAAAATACTCCTCGGCTCTCTCCTGAGCACTGTCCGGTTCATTGGCCAGACACCACATGACAACAGAAGCATGGTTTTTATCTCGCTTCATTAAACGCCTAATCTCTCTTTTGTGGTTTTCCTTAGTCTGCTCGTGTACAATTTCTTTATCAAAGAAATCAGATTCTTCACCGGTTCCAGCTGCCAGGAAGTTCATATTCATATCGAAAAGTCCTACAGCTGGAGTCTCGTCAATTACTACTACTCCGCGCCGGTCACACATCCGATAAAATTCTTCATCATAAGGGTAGTGAGAAGTACGAACTGAATTAGCTCCAATCCAGTCTAAAAGCTCAGCGTCTCTGATCATTACTGCTGGATCAAAGCCACGGCCATTGATCTCACTGTCCTGATGTTTACCAAATCCTTTAAAGTAGAAAGGCTCATCATTGATTAAAAAGCGATTTCCTTTTACCTCAACTCTTCTAATTCCTACTGGAAGTGGATAATTATCAACCAGCTCACCTGCACTTAAAAGGCTTACTTCCAGATTGTATAAATATCCTTCTCCAGGCTGCCAGAGTTTTACATTTTCAACTTCCAGTTTACCCTCTATGCCGGAATTTTGAGCAACTACTTTTCCGTCAAGATCCTTTAATTCAACTTTTATTTCAGAATGGGAACTGCTTTCAATTTCATATTCTACAAAACCAGTTTCACCTTCAAAATCAGTAACTGTTGTTATATCATAAATATAGTCTTTTGGCAGAATTTGAAGTTTAACTGCAGAATGAATTCCAGCGTAATTAAAGAAATCAAAGTAAGGAAATAGTCTTTTTTTGCCGTCATCATATTCTTTTACCTGACCTGTAGGAATGGTTGTTAAATCCAATTCATTATTGACAACTACAACCAGGGTGTTTTTAGCTCCAAAGTCAGCAGCTTCATTGATGACTGCTCCAAAAGGCATATAACCTCCTTCGTGTTCAGCAATTTTTTCGCCATTCAGCCAGACTTCAGCTCGGTGGGTTGCACTGCCAAAGCGGAGATTAACATTTTTCTGCTGCCATTCTTCTGCCAGATAAAATTCTGTCTGATACCAGACATCACCTACATGTTCTCTAATATCTTTATCTGTAAATAAATCATTATAGCTTGAAGGCACTGGAACTTCACTAAAATCAGTTAAACCATTCTGCCAGCCCTCTTCTCTACCTTTTCCATCAAAATCGACTTTAAACTTCCAAATTCCTGATAAATCAACAACCTGACGAGTTGGTGATTCTGCAGGATATAAAAATTGAGATTCCATTGATTATCACTCCATTTTTTTAAATTTCAAATCGTTTATACTATCAGAGCTCCTCTAATACTCTTTTAGAGAAGCCCTATTTAAATATCTCCTTATTACCCTATTTATTAACATTAGGCCGGTGAACTAACCGACTTTTTTTCCTCAATCTCATCCTGAATCTCTGCCATTTTTTCTGCATCAAGTGGATAAAATTTCATAGCTATTAAGGAAGCCACATGACCAATTAAAGGCAGACCAAAAACAATAAATAAAATTGCAATTTCCAGACTCTGACTAACTGGAGAGTTAGGTGGAATTTTTTGACCACCATAGCCAGCTAAAGCTATACTGAAACCAATAATTACAGTTCCTAAAGATGAAATCATTTTATCAACAAATGAGAAAATAGTACCGATAAATCCGGACATAAATCTCCCTGAACGGCAGGATTCATAATCAGTACAGTCTGCAATCATTGGAATAACAATATTTCCAGCCAGCTGACTTACAGAATACTGAGCTCCTAAAACTACTAATAAGATTAAAACTCCTGTTGTTAACTCACCTTCTGCCAGCATTGGAGTTATTACCAGTAAAACTACAATTAAAGCTGTTCCCATCCAGGTCAGTTTGACAAATGCATTTTTAAGTCCCACTTTCTCTGCATATTTAACTCCAAGATAAGTTACTAAAATAGCTGGGGCCATCACCCAGACTGAAAAAGTTCCCTGCAGAGCGGTATTATATAAAATATTGGAGAAGAAATATACAAATCCAGCTCGGCGGGCGGTTAAAGCAAGCTTATCAGTTGATGCTGCTACAATTAACATCTGTAAGGGTCTATTATTTTTAAGAACCTCCCAGGCATCTTTAAATTTAATTTCTACCGCATTTTCTGCCAGGCCAAAATATTCTGTTCTATCTTTAGACCAGATACCGATAATTGCTAAAACTGTCATTACAAAAGAAGCAGCCATAAAGATAAATGAAACTGTGGACCATAAAGCAGGATCATTAACATTTTGAGCATATTTGGGTGCCATATAGGTCATGATAAACCAGGTAGCACCTGCAAAAAGTAGGGTATTATAAATTGCATCGAAAAAAGTAAATAGTGGTCTCTGAGCCGGGTCATTTGTCAGTGCAGCCTGTGCCCCTTTAGTACAGGAAGTCTGAAAAGTATAACCAATGATTGCCAAACCATATAATAAAGCTGTGACAATGTATTTAGTCTGTGCTGACCATTCCGGTGGAACATTAAACAGTGCTATAATCATAACTACTAAAATAATATTACCAGCTAACATAAAGGGACGATACTTACCAAATTTAGTATCAGTCTTATCAAGTATAAAGCCAATAACTGGATCGGTAAAACCATCAAACATTCTCATCGCAGTTGCTATTCCACCAACAATTGCTGCCGAAAGCCCAAGAACATTCTGAGTAAAAAATGCATAATACATTATTAGTACAAAAGCTGTGTTGGTTGCAGTATTATTTAGAGCGAAAAAAGCAATCTGCCATTTTTCGGCGTTGTGGTACTTCCCTTTTTCTTTGAGTTTTTTTCTTTTCTTTTTAATTTCTTTTTGATCTGGCTTATTTAACATTAATAAGTCCTCCTAGTTTTTTTAATGGATTTAGTTCGGCCCTTCCGGATTGAGCTGAACTTTGAAAATACTTTCTTATAGGACTTATGTTAGATTTAACTAACTCTTATATAACTTCTAATAACATTATAAAATAAAATTTGAATTGTCTCGTCTCTATTTTTTTGTGATTTTTTAATAAAAGTCCAGTTATATTGAATTTTTCTTAAGCAAAATTAAAAAGACCCAAAGAAAAGATAATTAAGACTTGCTTTTCTTTGGGTTTGATCACTTTGCTAATAAATATTAAGTTTTTAGTTAAAGCTGAAACTGTTTTCGGAGGAGATAAAATTCGATGCCGTGGCTTTCAATCTCGCCCCTGAGCTTATATTCTCCTGTCAGATTGAGACATTCAATTCTCAAATCAGGAAAAGATTTATTCTTTAAATATTTTATTTCATGATTATTGAGATCAGGTGGCCCCCCCATCTTCAGCCACTGGTCAAAGGCAGAACCTGAATCTCTATTTAATTTATACTGACTCAGCTTATAGCTTCCTTCCAGGCCGGTCAATTTAAGACTGAAATCCAGTTTCTCCTTATTTTCAAAAACCTGGTACCTGTTATATTTATCAATAATACTGTAATCTGCATTCTGATAGCTTCTGCTCAAATAAGCATAATTATAAATCAAAATCTGCAGATCATTTCCTCTGGCAGTAATTATATAGTTATCACCCTGTTCAATAATCTCATCTCCCAGCTCTGTTAAGATTATATAGGCATAATAACCGGATTTTTTAATTCCTTCTGTATTCATCAAACCTCTGCCCCCAAAAAAAGGAGCTTCATTAATCGGCCATTCCGAAATTAGATCTGATAAATTCAAATAGCCCAGACCATCTAAACTCTGCTGCAGTTTTAAAGCGTTATCAATAATAAAATCAGCCATAAAGGCAGTATCATGGACCAGTTCCTTAGCATTCCAGCTGACATTCCAGCGGGTTGCAATCAATTCCGCCTCCGGGAAATATCTAGCAAGCAGTTTTCTAATTCTTTTGGCTATTTTTATAGAATAATCTTTTTCTTTAAATTTAAATTTAATATTTTCCAGAGTACTTTCTTTATAAAACTGGCTTAAATCAGGCTCCTCCTCGATCACTGGAACCGAATTGTGATAGAGATTAATATTATAAAAGTCTACTGCAGTGCCATTCTGCTCAACATATTCCAGGAATTTTTGGGAAAGAAAATTTTCTTCAAAAAATGTTTCCGAAGCAGGTCCGACTTTAAGAGATTGAGAAATTGCCTTTATTTTTTCGGTAGTTTTAGCATAAAATTCAAAATACTCTGCTTCTGTCCCTGACCAGTGAAAACCCCGGGCTGGAAACTCTGTCCAAACCTGAAAATACCAGCTTTTAACCTCTTCGATCCCATATCTATTAATCAGATGGACTATAAAAGCATTAATTAAATCAAGCCAGGCTTCAATTTTTTTAGGAGGCGAAAAATTTGCCTGGTAATAAAAAATTGTTTTATCCTTATCACTTGCCAGTAATTCCGGCATAAAACTTAAAGTAATAAATGGCTTCAAATCATTTTCTAAAACAAAATCCATTATATTGTCCACCAGTTTCCAGTTATAATGAATATTATCCAGGCTATCTCCCTTACAGACTTCCAGATCATCATTAAAAATCCCCTCAAAGCGCAGATACTCAAAGTTGATTTCCTGCTGCAGCTCTTTTATCTGCTTGCGCAAATTTGAATCCAGAATGCTCTGAGCAGTACCGGCATTGATTAACTTCTGCCAGACAGGATTTAGCTCCGTAGCTTTCTTATTTTGAGTTAAGTCTATTTCTTTTTTGATAAGATTGCTTTTCCGTTTATTCTGCTGCAGATATGCGATTGTAAAGTCATTTAAAAACTCATTTATTTGATTGAGCTCATCAAACTCTTCCTGCAGATGCTGGTCTTTTAATTGAGGATAGTTGTGTTTAAGTTCAACAGGACTTAAATTAAAATGATCGTTAAAAACACGATAAAAACTTTTTATATTTTTAAAACCAGATTCCAGAGCTATCTGATTGATATTTTTGTTTGAATATAAAAGCTCATAAATTATTTTCTCCAGCCGCAGCCGGTCCAGATAGCTTTTAAAGTTTATTGCAGTTTTCTTTTTGAATTTCTCTGAAATATACGAGCTATTATAATGTAATTCTTCGGCAATATCCTTAAGTCGTAAATTATTCATATAATCTGCTTCAAGTTTATCAATTACTTTAATTATAATATCTTTCCTCTGCTGCTGATAAAAGTCATCCTGACGCTGATTATTAATACAGAAATGATTATTTAAAAAATCAAGCAACTGATTTAAATTAACTTCTATCTCCTCTGCCAGCTGATAATCTTCATTAAGATAATTAAAACTTAAACGAGCCAGCAAATATTTTAGCTGATCAAGATTACCATTATTTAGCTGAAATATTTTACCACTGAAATCTTCGTCATGATCTTTTAAAAACTGGCTTTTAAAATCAAAAACTAAAAATCTATTTTCAGCCTGAACGGAAGCATTGTTAATCAATCGATAAGGAGTATAGCCGTTAATTAAATAAAGATCGCCCTTATTTAAATTAATTTCATTTTTTTGCTCGATCTTCTGCTCAACAAAATTATTCTTAACTTTTAAGTTAAGTTTCCCTTTAAGGACCCAAATCATTTTGAAAGCTCGATTAAAAACCAAATCTGGACTCAATGAATTACAGGAAATATTTAGGGGCAGTCCGTAACTAAAATTGACAGTTTCACAAATCATATAAAGTCTCCTCAAATTTAATAATTGATTAAATTACTCGATTGAGCAACAAGATGAATATTGAGTATCTAAAATTATTATATCATCTCAAATTGAAAATGAAAAAGAAAAAAGGTACCGAGTGCCTGGAAAAGATCTCCAGGTACCCGGTACCATTAAAAAGCAGAAGCAACTCTAATTAAGCAGCCTCTGCCACCCCAGCGTTAATAAAAATTTGTTTACAATTATTATAATGACATATCAAGGTTACAGGAAGATTACAAACAGGTTAAGAAATTGTAACTAATTGTTTCAGCTATGTTAATTTATTTTGTTAATTTATTCACTTGTACCAGGTACAAAACGTCCGTTTTGTACCTGGTACTAAAGAAATTTTTCACCTTAAAAAAAGGTTTTATCCGATCAATCGCGAATTATTATTAATATAGCTTGATTTTTATGGGCTATTTTGTTTTTCTAACAATATAAATAAAATTATATTTTAATCTAACTGGAGGGAAATAGTATATGAAAGGTACAGTCGTTTCGACCTGGCTCAGTACTCTCAACAAGACTTATGGAGAGGAAAAAGTCAACAAAGCCAAAAAGAAAGCCGGTTTTAAAGAAGATTTAATCATTACACCAATGACTACAATTGAAGATCAAAAAACTAAAGATTTGATGAAATATATCGCCCAGGATGTAGGTAAAAAGCCCGCTGAAATCTGGCATGGGATGGGAATAAAAAATATTGAAACTTTTTCCAGGTGGTTTCCTTCTTATTTCAGTAATCGGACTCTGAAAAACTTTTTGATGTTAATGGATACCGTTCATCTGCAGCTGACAGAGATGCTGCCAGGTGCTAACCCTCCTCGACTGCAGGCAAAAGAACTAAATGATCATAAAATTGAAATGATATATAAGTCTAAAAGAGGAATGTACGACTACTTCTTGGGACTTTTAGAAGGAAGCTCATCATTTTTTAAAACTCCAATTGAGGTAGAAGAAATTGACAGAGGAACCCTGGAAG
>NZ_QBLR01000064.1:0-16688 GCF_003070835.1 Halanaerobium sp.
GTATAATAATATGTAATTAAAAATTAAAATTTATCTAAAAGATAGCTATCTTTTAAATTATTAAACTCATCCAGCTGGATGAGTTTTTTGTTTGTCTGAAAAAAGCCAGCCCCTTATCGATTTTAGGAGGCTGGATTTTTTATCTAGATTTTAATATGCAATTGATTTAATAATAATCATTTCTAAAGCAGTGTTCTGATCTGGATAATAACCTGTTAAAAAGTGATAATTGGCTCTCAAGATCTCTTCTAATATATTTTCCAGCTCTTTTTGAGTGAAATTTCTGCTCCGCTGCATTGCTTTTTTTACAGGGTAGGGATGTTTATTTATCTTCTTAGCTATTTTGCGATTATCATGAGTATATTGACTGTAAAATTTAACCTGCATTAAAAGCTCAATTTGATTTTTGAGCATTGTTAGTAAATAAAGTGGATAAACTCCCTTATTCAGCATTTCTTTTAAAGTCAAAAGAGCCTGGTCAGTTTTTTTGTCCCCTATCAGATCTAAAAAATTAAATATTTCTTCATCTTCTAAAAATTTTTCTCTGCTAATTATATTTTTTAAATCATAGTAAGAAATCTTCTCTTTATCCGGATAGCGAGTGACAATCTTTTCTATCTCACTATTTAATATTTCCAGCTTATTGCTGAACATGTTTTCCAGCATTTTTACACTCTGGCTGTCAATTTTTTTATTATACTTTTTAAAGCGCTCCTTAATCCACCTGTCCAGATCACGATAGCGGGGAGTTTCAAATTCCTGATATTCAGCAATTTTTTTTAAAGTCAGATAGAATTTTTTTCTTTTATCTACCTTATTTGCTGTTAAAAATATAAGGCTGGTGCTCTGATTTAAATTTTGAAAGATTTTCAACAGCCTCTGTTTTTCTTCCTTTTTTAGAGAGTCATCCTCACTAAAATGAGAAATAACAAATCTCTTTTCTGCTCCCATTGGTGGAGTCTGAACAGCATTAGATAGTCTTTTTAAATAATCATCACCAGGGTTAACATAAGAAAGATTAAAATCCCTTATAGCTTCGGGTACAAATTTATCTATAAATTTTTCTTTAAATTTATTTCTTAAATATGAGTTTTCTGCATAAATATAATATAATTTTTTTGCTTTCTGCTCATTTTTTATAAATCCTTCTAAATCCATTTACTTCCACCTCAATAATTATAAACTAGTTAGTCTGTTAATATAGTTTAACATATTTTAGGCAGCCTCTCCAGTCAATTAGTTTTAATCAGCCTAACTTTTTATCTAAAAGTATCAAGATAAATTTTCTGACCATCAGAAATAACCTTAATCATTCCTCTCTGATCTGTCCGCAGATATTTTATATTTAAATTATCAAATCTATTGATAACTTCTCTAGAAGGGTGGCCAAAATTATTTCTGCCAACAGAGATTACTGCCAGCTTCGGTTTTATTTCCTCCAGTAAGAATTTACTGCTTGAAGTTTTGCTGCCGTGATGGCCAGCTTTAAGAATGTCTATTTTAGGTAAATTATAGTTTTTGACTATCATTTCTTCTCCTGCTGCAGATAAATCACCGGTAAACAAGAAATTTCTATTTTGATGTCTTAATAAAAAAACTAATGAGTTATCGTTTCTATCTTCACTTAATTTATTTAAATCAGGATTCAGCACTTTAACCTGGCAGCCAGAAATTTCAAAAGCCATTCCAGCAGTCAAAAAATTAATTTGACTTTCTTTTTTACTGCCTGCTGCCAGCTGAGTATGCAGAGCTGTTGGTTCTTTATAGGGAGGAATTAAAATTGTTTTAATCTCTTTTCGCTGAAGCAGATGGGGGATTCCACCAGCATGATCTGCATCAAAATGACTGATCATTAAATAATCGATTGTTTTAATTCCTAGATAGTTTAGATAGGATATAATGCTGTATTCAACATTCCTGCCTTCACTCCCTGGTGGACCTGTATCAATCAGCATATTTTCTCCATTTGGGAATTGAATAAAAATTCCATCACCCTGACCAACAGCCAGATAATCAATTTCTAAATTTTCAGAGCCTGGACTCAGAAAAAATGAGCTGATTATTAAAATTAGTAAACCGGGAACAATCCACTGCCAGATTTTAAAATTTTTAGCTTTAAGATAAATATATCTTTTTTGATAAATATAGGGTAAACTAAATAAAAGTAGATAGTATAAAATAACCATAAATAATTCTGGCTGGGCAATAACCAGAGTATCCCCCTGAATTGAAACCATTAATTTCAGTCCTTTAAATAAAATTTCCAGACCCAGTTCAGCTAATAAAGCCGCTGGCAGGATGAAATTTAAACTTAATAAAGAAAGTAAAATCAAAATTAATATAAAGGGCAGCAAAACTGTAATTAAAGGGATAGCCCAGAGATTTGTAATTAAAGCAATAAATGAATATTCATTAAAATAATAGCCAGTTATGGCCAGTGAAGCTATTTGAGCCGAAAAAGAAACAGCAAAATAAACTGAAAAAAATTTATTAAATAACGGAGTAAGATAAAATAATGCAAGTACAAGAAGATAGGACAGCTGCAGTGAAACGGTAAATAAGGTTAGAGGGTCTAAGATAAGATTAATAATCAGTGTTAAGGAAATAATATTTAAAAAATCTCCTTCTCTCTCAAACTGATCTGACCATAGAAATAATAAGGCTAATAAGGCTGCTCTAATGATTGAAACCGCTGCCCCAACCAGAATTATATAAAGAAAAGTTAAAAAGCTGAGCAGACAGAGAGCTGTTTTTTTATTAGCACAGATTTTAAATAAAACAAAGGAAAAACTTAAAATTAAAATTCCCATATGCAGACCCGAGATAGCAAGAAGATGACTGGCACCTGCATTTCTGAGTAGTGACTGCTGCTCATAACTTAGATATTCTCTTTCCCCCAGTAAAATTGCTTTAATAAAAGCAGCTTTATCCTCAGAAAACAGCTGATTTATATTATCTAAAAGAGTTTTTTTGAATTTAATGATTGGATTCATTAAAGATTCATTTTCTTTAATTAAAATGATCTTATGGGGCTTCCACCCCTGTAAATATACACCTTTCTTTTTTAAATATTCAAGATGGGAAAATCCTCCCGGATTTAAAGCTGAGGCAGGTTTGCTTAAATCCATTTCTAAACTTACTAAATCACCATCATTAAAAGTTTTTAACTGCTTAGAAGCCACAATTACTTTTCCATATTTAATCTTTTTTCCGTTTATAGAGTGGAGCTTAAGTAAAACCTGATCTCCTTCCAGATCCCCCACATCAAATTTGATTTCAGCCAGCACCTGACATAAACCATTTTCTGCAAAATTAATACAGGAATAACTGCTGTAATATTTGTATTCCTGATAAGCATAAAGAATACTCCCCAGGATAAGAAAAAAGATTGTGAGCCAGATATAAACTGATTTCTTGCTTTTTTTAAAATTGAAAACTGTAAAATATGATAAATAAATTATCTCAGCTAAAATTATCAATTTTAAAATTTTAAGCTGATTATAATTAAGCAAATAATAACTGCCTAAAATTCCAGTGATTAAAGACAAGGCTAGGTATAAGGCTGGTCTTCTCTGAATTTTCACTGTAAAACAATCTCATTTCTGATATTTTCCAGTGTTTTTTCTCCAATACCACTTATTTTTAATAAATCTTCTTTGCTGGAAAAGTAACTATTTTCATCTCTATATTTAATAATTGCTGCTGCCTTAGAGGGTCCAATTCCACTCAGTTCTTCTAGCTGACTCTGACTGGCCTGATTGATATTAATTAATGAACTATGCTTAGAGTTCGAATAATTGCCAATCACTATTTCTTCAGTACTTTCAATGTTTGAATTACCAATTTTTTTGAACTCATTATTTTTCGATTTATCTGCTACTATTAATTTTTGTCCATCGAATAATTTTTCAGCTAAATTTAACTTGGTTAAATCAGCGTTTTCTGTGAGTCCACCAGCAGCTTTAATCAAATCAACAAGTCTGTCATTTTTATCTAATTTATAAACTCCAGCATTTTTAACAGCTCCCGCAAGATGAACTACTATGCTTTTATCTGCTGGCTCAGTAGAAGCATTTTGCGGAAAACTTCCTGTTTCTAAAACCTGCAAATTGTTTTTTGAATCCAGCTCAGTAACTTTCTCTCCCTCCTGAGTATAATACCCAAATACCAATAATAAGGCTGCTAAGAAAACAAAGATTAGTTTTTTATTTCTGTACATATTTACACCTCCTAAATTCTTATTCTAGATAAAATTTAGATTTCCTGTAATTTTTTTACATTTTTATTAAAAAAATATAGCAGCTGCAGCTGCTATGGATTAAATCTTGCTTAGATGATCTTTTATTTTTTTGATTATCAAGTCATTGGCTATTTCATTTAAACCACCATGAGGAATAATAATATCAGCCTGATATTTGCTTGGTTCTACAAACTTTTGATGCATTGGCTTTACAGTTCTCAAATACTGATTTTTAACAGATTCAAATGTCCTATCTCTTTCCTTGATATCCCTACTGATTCTTCTCAGTAATCTGATATCAGCATCTGTGTCTACATATATTTTTAAATCAAAAAGATCTTTTAATTCCTCATAATGAAAGATCAAAATTCCCTCTACAATAATTATTGGTGCCGGTTTAACTTCTTTTTTTTGTTCCAGTCTCTCATTTGTTTTATAAGAATAAACCGGTCTTTCTATAGACCTGCCAGACTTTAATTCCCGCAGCTGTTTTACCAGCAGATCTGTTTCAAAAGAATCAGGATGATCAAAATTTATTTTATGATCAGCAACCTTAAAGTGACTGCGGTCATAGTAGTAATAATCATGTTTTAAAATCGTTACTTTATCCTGAAAAGAATCTTTTAAAATTCTGGCAAGTGTAGTTTTTCCAGAAGCAGTTCCTCCTGCTATTCCAATTAAAAGTGAACTCATTCAGTTAACTCCTTTATAGATTTTATTTGTTTTCTTTCTACTTTTCCCAAAAATAATTTCTAAATAAAATTTAATATTCAGCCTAATTTTTAATATCAGCCAGGCATTTACTGCAGATATAAGAATTTTTATATTCCTTTAGTTCTGATTCAGCCCCACAAAAAATACAGCTCTGCTCAGAATAAGGATAATCTGGTCCTGCATCACTTTTACCATAAATTCTTTTTCTTAATTCCCTGATCATTTCAGCCTCAGCTTTTATTATTTTTTCTTCATTTTCTTTATTCATTAGAATTGCTTCCCCCTGTTTGAATAAATAACTTCTCTGCAATATCTATCAGTAAATCTTTTTTTAACTGCCCGGGCAGCAAATTACTGGTTTTAATAAAAGCTGGCAGTTTTTTGGCAAGACTTTTATCCTGTTTCTGATAGTTTGCCCGGACAGATTTTAATAATTCTTCAAAGCTGTATATTTTATATCTATCTATATTTAAAGAAGCAGCCAGTTCCTCCAATAATCTGATTACAATAACCGTATAACTGGACTGATAATCAATTTCCAGTAAATTTACCAGCTTAGGAATTAAATTTTCAAAAAATGAACGAAGATAGGGCTCCTCTGCCAGTGATAACTGCTTTAAAAGTTTCTTAATAATTTCTCTATCAAGGCTCAATAAATAATCAATAAAATAACTTTCATTTTCTTTAATATTTAAATAATACTTGTCTCCAGCTAATTCTTTAAAATATCTTAAGGTATCATAATAACCCATCTTAATATTTTTACGAGCATTTTGCTGATCAAAGTTTAACATTCTTCCAAGTTCCTGACTGGGATTAATAAATATCAATTCTTTATCTTCATCAGTCTTTTTTTCTATATCTCCCAGACCATAAGTTCTAATTGCAATTAATTTTTTATAGCCCTTGTTTTGAAGAGTCTTTATTGGTAGATTTTCGTAAAAGCCACCATCTAATAGAATTTTACCATCAATCCGCTGCATTTTAAATGCAGGCAGATAAGAACTGGCCATTATATAATCAACAACCTTACCTTCAGGAATATCCTCCAAAAATAATTCAAGAGGTTTTAAATCACTCAAAGAAAGGGTAACTATCGCAAAGTCAATTTTTGATTTTCTTAAGCTTGCTTCATCTATATTTTCCTCTAAAATATTCCGTAAAAATGAATTGTCCAGACCTCTATTTTGAAATACCTCTCTGGCTTTGCTGATGAAATATGACAAATTATTTTGGTTAATACTTAAATTTAAAAACTCAGATAAATATTTATCTTCTATATCCAAAACTTTAGAAGTGGATATATTATACCAGTAATCATAGGCAATATCTAACTTATCCTGAACGAACATAGCACCATTTATTGCACCAATAGAGGTGCCGGCAACTGCTTCAATTTCAATATTTAATTCTTTTAGAGCTTTTAGAGCACCAATATGATAGGCACCTTTAGCTCCCCCGCCTTCGAGCACCAGTCCATACATCCAAATCCCCTCTTTGCCTATATTTAGTAATATATAAAAATAATAGAAAAAATTATGCTTAAATAAAAATAAACTACAGTCCCCCGACTGCAGTCAACTGGCGGGAATGTGTGGGAATCGAACCCACCACAGACAGGTCCGCCTGCCTGCCATTAGATTTGAAGTCTACGATGTCCACCATGGACACAGCCACTCCCAGATATTTTCTTCTATAATTTTAACATGATATTTCCAGTTATTCAAGCAGTTATCTTAAAAGAGAGCTGCAATTTCAGCAGGATTTTCTATCAGCTATAAATTTTTACCAGGATAGCGGAGATCCCCTCTGCGAAGAGTAAGCTGAAGTTGGTCACATTTTTCTAAGAGTACTAGAGCATAACGGCGGCTGCTGTTAATTAAATCTCTAAACTCTGCCAGCTCAATACTTTCATTTTCTCTAAAATATTTTCTTAATAATTTTTGCAGTTTTGAAAAAATATCTTTATCAAAATACAGTTCCTGATCCAGACGAACTAATTCAGAATTATCTTCAAGATAATTTATTACAGCCTCCAGATCTTCATTCTCTGCTAACAGTTCCTTTCTAGTGGGAGGAGAAAAATAATTGTTGTTAGTTTTGTCCAAAATAAATTGTTTTTGCTTTTTTTCTTTTTCTGTCAGCTGGACACTAAAATTTGAAGCAGCAATTAAAGAATCTTTTTCCTGAAGAAGCTTATCGGTAGTCAATATTTCTAATACTTGATCCAATTCCTTTTTAGTTAAATCAAAATCCAAACGCGAGCGAATTTCTTCCCTGGTAATTCCAGCTTCAAGTCTGTGCTGCTGATGATAATCATTTACAATTTCTTTTATATCTTTTTCTACTTTCTTGAAATTATCTGTGTGGATAAAACTGCTGTCATTTTTAAGTTCAAAAATCTTATTTTCCTCTTTTAAATCTGAAAGTAATTCTAAGATTTTTTCGATTTTTAGGGCAGTCTTTTTCTTTAATTGAATAAGTTCAGCCGCTGATCCAGTCTTATTTTTTATAAATAATTCCAGAGCAGTTTTAAGATCTGCTTCTTCTAATAAATTAAGATGAGCAATTAATTTTTCTGGATTAATTTTTCTTCTTGGGGGTGGATCAATTTCCAAAATCTCACCGCCACCTATAGTATCAAGTGGAGAAAAACGTCTGATCACAAATTTCTGTCTATAATAAGGTGATATTTTATGATCAAGTTTTATTTTAATAAAGATTTCATCTCCTGGAAAAGCTACCTGCTCCCCATAAAGGTTAATAGTTCCCATCACTTCTGTAGTCCCGGTGTGAAAATGAATTCTATCCCCATTTTCAATTTTAAAATTTATTGAGTTAAGAACTTTAAGTTTGGCTTCCAAAAAATTAGTGCTGATCAAAGAATCAGCCGTTGAGATAACATCACCCCGCTTAATTTCATTTTTATCAGGATAATTGAGATTAATTCCAACTCTGCTGCCAGAACTAACCTTTTTTAATTTTTTTTGATGACTTTCCATACTTTTAATTTTTAATTTTTTTGCTGAAGGATATAATTCTAATTCCTGACCTTCAAAAAGCTCTCCTTTAAAGAGAGTTCCTGTAACAACTGTTCCCTGCCCTTTTAAAGAAAAAACTCTATCAATCGGATAGTAGGGTATTTCAGAATTTGAGCTCACTTTAGTATTAGAAGCCAGTTCAATAATTTTTGTTTTTAACTCTGCAATTCCTTCACCATTAACTGCAGATACAGTAATCATTTCAGCATTTTCTGCAAAGGTGTTTTCAAACTGATCCAGGATATCAAGTTTCACCAGCTCCAGCCACTCATAGTCTACCAGATCTTTTTTGCTGATAACAATTATAGCTTTTTCAGCTCCCATCAGTTCTAAAATAGAAAGATGTTCTTTTGTCTGAGGCATCACCCCTTCATCAGCTGCTACTACAATTAAAGCCAGGTCAATACCACCGGCCGCTGCAAGCATTTTATTAACAAACTTTTGGTGCCCCGGAACATCAACTATGCCAAGATTTAAATTCAGTAAATCTGTTTCCTCATTCTGCAGATGAGTAAAACCAAGTTCAATAGAAATTCCTCTTTCTTTTTCTTCAAGCAGGCGGTCAGTATCTTCTCCAGTTAGAGCTTTAATCAGAGTTGTTTTTCCGTGATCAATATGACCTGCCGTACCCACGATTATATTATTATCCAATTAAAACACCTCCGCCAGTACTTGATTTATTGAGTCTGCCAGCAGCTCAATTTCTTCATCTTTTACTGTTTTTAAATCAAAAATAGCTTTATCAGCCTGAATTCTTGCAATTACTGGAGTTTCAAACTTTCTCAGCTCTGAAATAAATGCTTCTGTACTTTTCTGTTCTAAGCTGAGCTTGAGTCCGTAACTGTCAAATTTATTTAAAGGGTATGCTCCACCACCAATTTTAGCTGCTGTTTTTATCAATTCAACTTTGAAAGCATCTTTTTTATTGATTTTAGACTCTAATTTTAAAGCTCTTTTCTTTACCACTTCACTGCTTTCTGTTATTAAATTTAAAGTTGGAATTCTTTTTACTGCCTTCTCAAAGTCATAATAAAGCTTGAGCGTTTCTTCCAGGGCAGCCAGAGTCATTTTGTCAACACGCAGTGCCCGCATCAAAGGGTGAGTTTCAATTTGACTGATATACTGCTCCTTACCGGCAATAATTCCAGCCTGTGGCCCACCAAGCAGCTTATCACCACTAAAGGTCAGCACATCTATCCCGGCTTCAATTTTTTCTTTTACAGTTGGTTCATAGGGAAGTCCATAGTCACTTAAGTCGAATAAAATTCCACTGCCCAGATCTTCTATCAGTGGAAGCTGGTGACTGTGAGCTGTTTCTGCTAATTCCTTTGAGCTGACAGTATGAGTAAAACCCTGCACCCTGTAATTACTTGTATGTACCTTGATTAGAGCCCCGGTGTTTTCGTTAATGGCATTTACGTAATCTGCACTATAAACTCTGTTGGTTGAGCCAACTTCTTGTAAAAGAGCCCCACTATTTTCCATTACCTCAGGAATTCTAAAGGACCCTCCAATTTCAACCATTTCTCCCCGCGCAATTATTACTTCCTTCCTCTGTACCAGAGCTGTTAAAACAAGCATTACCGCTGCTGCATTATTATTAACAACTACAGCTGATTCGGCACCAGTTAAGTCTTTCAACAGCTCTTTAACCTTATTATATCTATATCCTCTTTCACCTTTTTCTAGATCAAATTCCAGTGTCGAATAATTTTCTGCAATTTCCAAAACTTTTTTTAAAGCTTCTGCTGCTAAATTTGATCTGCCGAGATTGGTATGAACTATTACCCCGGAAGCATTAATAACTTTTTTTAACCCTGCTTCAGATTTTATTTTTAATTTTTTTTCAATGTTGTTTATTATATATTTGACATTTAGATGATTTAAATTAAAATTATCCACTTCAAAATCCGAACTAAGAATTTCACTGCGGATATTATCCAGTTCTTTTCTCAATAATTGTAAAAATTTATCTCTGCTATATTCATCTATTATTTCTTCTGCCTCCGGAGCAGCCAAAAAATCATTAACAGCCGGGATAGATTTTAAAAGCTCTTTTTTCTGCATATAAATACCCCCAAAATTTGTGATTACTATTTATAATAATTCTTTCAAAATAGGCTAATCCCTTTAAATAATTAAAAAACAGGAAACCCACTCTGCTCGCAAACAGAGTGGGTTTCTAGCTTCTCCATTCTTAAATAATACTTAATTATTTAAAATGAAGTTTGTCGAGGGAATTTCGACAAATTTTATTTAATTGTTTTTACCCAGAGCCCACGCTCATAACCTTTGCTGTGATCTGTTTCCAGACAGTTAAAACCAAGCCCCTGATAAAAGCAGATTAATTTTTCATTTTCTAAAGAAGAATACAGCTGAAGATAATGTGCATTTAACTCCTTTAATTTGTCCACTGCCTGCTGAAAAAGCATCGTTCCCAGCCCCTGATTCTGATAGACAGGTGAAACTGCAAAACGCTTGAGCAGATATCTTTTCTCACTAATTTCTTCCAGTCTGAGTGAGGCAATTATCTCATCACCATTAGTAAGAACCAGAACAATATTATTATTTAAATCTGCTTTTACAGCTTCCAGTTCTTCTCTTAAAGCAGAATTAATAACCTTTTCTCCATCATTTTCTTTATTTTTTTTCTTTGCGTAGTCTGCAAAAGCCCGCTGCATTAAAATATGAATTGCTTCTGCATCAGCTAAAACGCCCTCTCTGCATTTATAATTGCTTTTTTTACTTACTGCTGTCATCAATTAAATCACCCCTATAATGTAGCTGTCATGACAGCTTTAATGGTATGCATCCTATTTTCAGCCTGATCAAAAACTTTAGAGTATTTACTTTCAAAAACCTCATCTGTGACTTCCATTTCTTCCAACCCGTATTCTTCAAATATTTTCTTGCCATTTTCAGTTTCTGTATTATGATAGGCAGGAAGACAGTGTAAAAATATTACATTGGGGTTTTCTGTCAGTTCAATCATCTTCATATTAACCTGATAGGGAGTTAAAAGTTCAATTCTTTTTTCAAATTCTGATTCTTCTCCCATTGAAACCCAGACATCTGTATAGATTGCATCTGCTCCCTTAACTCCTGTTTTTATATCAGCTGTTAATTCTATTTTGGCTCCCGACTCAGCTGCTAACTCTCTGCATTCTTCTACCAGTTCTGGCTCCGGCCACAGTTCTTTAGGAGCAGCTATAGTATAATTAACACCCATGATTGCTGAACCTACCATCAGAGAGTTTGCCATGTTATTGCGTCCATCACCTGTATAAACAAGATTTAGCCCTTCTAATTTACCAAAGTTTTCTTTAAGAGTTAAAAAGTCGGCTAAGATTTGAGTTGGATGATAAAGATCGGTTAACCCATTCCAGACGGGAACTCCTGCATATTCTCCTAAAATTTCAACTGTTTCGTGTTCATAACCTCTAAACTCAATTCCATCAAACATTCTTCCTAAAACTCTGGCTGTATCGGCTACCGTTTCTTTTTTTCCAAGCTGAATATCATTTTTGCCAAGATATTCGGGCATTCCACCTTCATCTTTTGCCGCAACCGCAAAAGCACATCTGGTTCTAGTAGAAGGTTTTTCAAAAATCAAGGCAATATTTTTTCCTGCCAGACTATTCCCACTGATTCCCGCCCGCTTTTTAGATTTTAAGTCCTCAGATAAAGTTATTAAATAGTTGATTTCTTCTTTTGAAAAGTCTTTAAGTGTTAATAAATTTCTTCCCTTTAAATTATAAGCCATAATTATCTCCTCCTTGAATTCTCGCTGGCCTCAAAATATTCTTCCCTGCTGACTAACTTCATTTACTTTAATAATTTAAATTACTAAAATTTAATCTTAAAAAAACTGCTCTAATGCTCAAAAAACTTATATAAACTAAAAAAACCCCGCACTCTTATTTAAAAGAGACGAGGAATTACCCGTGTTGCCACTCTAGTTGCCAGTAAACTGACCACTCTAAAACTTAACGCGTCATACGTCTCTACCTATTAGCTTCAGTAGAGCTCCTCCTGAGTGCGCTTCAAAATATTTTGTTGGCGGACTTTCAGCTACTCCACCTTGCTTTAAAACAAAATTATTTTTACTCTCTCATTCACTGGATTTGTTATTTTATCATAAAACTTATTTTTTATTATTATATAGCCGAGCTGCTAAAAATGCAAGTTTTTTAAAAAAGTAAAAATATTCTGATAACATCTAAACATCAATTAATTTCCAATTTCCTTTTTTAAATCTATAAAATACATAGCTTCCTCTAACAGTCCAGTCGATCACCATTGCTGTCCAGGCGCCAAGCAGACCAAGGCCCAGAGGATGAACTAGGACATATCCTAAAAGCAGACGGAAAATCCAGGTTGAGATAGCTGTAGAGTAAAAAACTGCTTTTGTATCTCCGGCTCCCCTCAGAGCACCGGAAAAAATAAAGTGAGTTCCCATTGGAATTTGTGCCAGAGCAATAATTCTTAAATTCAAAGCAGCTTTTGAAATTATTTCCGGGTCTGCTGTATATAATCTAATTAATTGTTCCGGTAAAATTAAAAAAACTACTGCCATAAAGCCCATAATCATTGAACCTATTTTCCAGGCTTCGAATGTTCCTTTTTCAGCTCCAGTTGGATTTTTTGCTCCCAGATTTTGGCCAACTATGGTTGTTGCTGCAACTGCAATTCCAAAACCAGGCATATAAGAAATTGATTCCGCATTTAAAGAAATCTGATGAGCAGCAAAAGAAGTAGTACCCAGAGATGCGATAACTCTGACAAATAAAAGCTGAGCCAGTCTTCTTACTGATTCTTCCATTGCTGTCGGTAAACCAATCCGTAAAACTCTTTTTGTTAGTTCAAGATCAAAACTAAAAAATCCTTTTAATTTCATTTTTAAAACACTAAAATCAGAAAAAGTTAAGGCCAGTAAAATAATTCCTCCGGTTGATCTGGCAAGAGTTGTTGCCAGAGCGGCTCCATTTACTCCCAGTCTGGGAAAACCAAAATTACCAAAAATAAAAAGATAATTACCTAAAATATTTAAGATATTTACCAGGATATTAACCTTCATTGGTGTTTTGGTTTCTCCAGCGCCTCTTAATGCCGCAGTAACTATAAAAGCCAGAACCATAAAAACAAAACCAGGGGTCATAACTCTAAGATAACCAGAACCGAGTCTGATAACCTCTGCCTCTCCTCCCATTAAAGTCAATAAAACAGGAGCAAAAATATAAAAAATAGCAGCAAAAACCACTGAAAAAATAATGGACAGCAGTACTGACTGCTGCAGGACTGAAGCTGCTTTTTTGTTCTCATCTGAACCTACAAATCTAGAAACCAAAGCTGTAGTTCCGACTCCGAGGGCTGAAGCTAAAGCTGTCGAAAAAAATACAGGCTGCATGGTTAAACCAATTGCAGCCACAGCAGAAGCTCCCAGCCTACCGACCATCATCATGTCAACAATATGAGTGATTGTTGCCAGAGACTGTTCGGCAATTACCGGCCAGGCAAGCTTAAATATTACTTTTTTGGTTGAACTATCTTCGTTAATTAATGCTTTATTATCTGCTGCCACCTGATCACCTTCAGTTTATATCTAATTAATTATCATAATAAAATCCGTTATGGGTTACAACTCTTGTTATTTCCGGGTGAAAATAACTTTTTGAACCTGCTTTTTTATCAAAAATTCTCAGTAAAGCAAATGATAATAAAAAGCCAAGTCCAGAGCCAATAATTCCGGCTATTTCTGCACTACTGATAAAAGAACTAAACCAACTGCTGCCGGCAAAATAACCGGCTATAATAGCGACTAATGGAAGTAGATAAACTACAAAAGCAGAAAACAAAATAGGTCTGGCTCCCATTTCGAGTTCGACCATACTACCCACTTCTGCTCCAATAGGATCATTAACTAAAACTTCCATCTCCTCTACCTCATGTGAGTCATCTGCCAGCATACATTTTTCGTCACAGTGACTACAGGCAGAAGTTCTTATAATTTGAACAAGGCTCTGACCATTTTTCTTTTTTATCACTCTTGCTCTTTCTTTCATTAAAAACCACTCTTTCTTCAATTAATTATTTTACTTTAATCTAATCATCTAAACTCCAGGTTGATTTTTTTCACTTAACCCAGCTATATTTTAACAAAAACCAGATCTAAAATAAAGAGCATTTATTACATTCACTGCACTTTTTAAATAAATAGCTGTTACAGCGGGGACATTTAATTGATTTAAATTCTTTCATCTGATAACCGCAGTTTGGACAGACAATTTTCTTAGCTTCATCATTTTTGGGCTTTAAGTTTAGATCACAATTATCCATCCTAACCTCCTTAAAAGTTTAAATCACTTTTTAAGACCAGCTTTTAAAAAATTAAAAGGTTAACCAGACCACCTGTTATAAAGGCAGTAATCCAGCTTCCAAACCAGATATAAACTGCTTCTTTAAAGTTTCTCTCTTTAACCATAATCATCATTGCTGCAATACAGGGAACAAAAAGAGTTAAGGTGATTAAAGCAACAGTTATCTGAGCTGGACTTAAGGCAATAGCAGTTAAACCTGCTGCTCCAAAATCACGCCGAATTATTCCCATCACAAATGCAGTTGCTGCTTCAGCAGGCAGACCCAGCCAGTTAACAGTTACCGGTTCCGCTGCCCTGGTGATTAAGGCCAGCAGGCCTGTAGCTTCCATAACTGTAATTAAAGCTGCCCCAAGCACAAAAATTGGGCCTGCTTCTTTAACAAAAGCTACTGTCTGCTGATAAGTTTTACTCAAAACATTTTTTAAATCAGGCAGTCTAATTGGTGGTAAATCAATCAATAAGTCACTTGATTCTCCAGGTAGAACCTTATTTAAAAAAGTACCGGCCAGAACATAAACCGCAAAAATTGCCAGCACATAAACAATTACATAAAAAAGGTCTAGTTGAGCTATCAAACCTGCAATTACTCCCAACTGAGCTGAACAGGGAATTGCCAGTCCCAAAAGAAAAATAGCAATAATTCTTTCTCTTTTTGTACCCAGCAGACGGGTTGTAATAGTAGCCATAGTAACACAGCCAAAGCCCAGCAGCATCGGTATAATTGCCCTACCATTTAAACCTATTTTCTGCAGCATTCGATCCATTAAAACTGCAATCCTGGGTAGATAACCCGAATCTTCCAAAATTGAAAGTAGAAAATAAAATCCGGCCACAAGTGGCAGAAGTAGTCCGAAAATATAAGTTACTGCCATAGTTAAAATACCGTATTCTCCGGCTAAAAGCTCGCCAATAAAATTATCTAAACCAATGGTACTGCTGATTATTCCCCGCATAAATGGTTCATATCTTTCAACAAAAATCATTTCTTCTGTAATTCCAACTACAGTTTGAGCAACAAAAACACCTATAAATTGATAAATTAAATAAAGTAAAACTAAAAGCAGGGGAACAGCTGTCACTGGTTTTAACATATAGGCTCCGATTTTACGGGCTAACTGACCACTTTCCTGATCATAACTTAGAACCTCAGCTGTAATTTGATCAACCCGCTGACGGCGCGCTGTATATATTTCCTCTCTATAATCTGAAATTGAAGCCAGACTATCATACTGGCAGCGAATATTCTCATCTTCTTCTAAAAGCATTAGAGTATCGGCAGTATTTGCCGTTTTTTTATTTAACTCTCTAAATTCTTCTTTGATATTTTTAAAGGCCTGAGCATGATTTTCAGCCTGACCATTATTAAAAATACTATTTCCTTTTCTAGCTTTATCAACAGCGTGTTTGACCTTGTCTAAACCTCTATTCTTGGCGGCAGTTGTTGGAATAACAGGAACTCCAAGTTCTGCCTCTAAAGCATCAATATCTATTGAAATATTATTTTTTTCTACTTCGTCCATCATATTAAGAGCAACAATCATTTTTTTATCCATATCCAGCAGCTGCTGAGTTAAAAATAAATCTCGCTCTAAGTGACTGGCATCAACAACATTAATTATAATATCTGCAGACATAATAAAATCCCTGGCTACTCTCTCCTCATCATTTATGGAACCAACTCCATAAACTCCTGGAGTATCAAAAACAACAGCATCACCCATTTTGCCACTGCTGATATCAAGGGTAGTCCCGGGATAATTTGAAACACTGACATAAATTCCTGTCAGGTAATTGAAAAAAATAGATTTCCCAACATTAGGATTTCCAGCCAGCACAATTTTTTTATCAGCCTGCAGTTCCTGGTCAATTTCAATTTGACTGCAGTCGTTCAATTAAACCATTCCTTTTTTCTTAACGCTAATTTTTTCGGCAGTTCTTCTGCCAATTGCAATTTCCTGTAGATTTTTCTTTAAAATAACAGGTCCACCTGGCATTGAGCCAGCACACTCAATTTCAGATCCTTCACTGATACCAAAGCGAAGTGCCTGTAAACGAGTTTGTTTATCATCAATTTTATCTATAATAAATTTATGACCATTTTTCATGTCAACTAATGTCATTAATTATTACCTCCTGCTGCTCTGATTAGTCTTTTAAATTTCATTTATAATAAAATTATTATTATAAGCAAATTACTTTACTTAACTTTATTATACTGAAAACGATTTTCAAAGTCAACATATTTACTGAAATAAAACTTTTATCTTTCCTTTATTAACAACGATTATTAATTGCTTTATAATTTAGTATTATAAC
>NZ_QBLR01000065.1:0-16645 GCF_003070835.1 Halanaerobium sp.
TCACTGCATTTTTGTTGAGGTCTAATCTTTTTTCCATATTAAAATTTCCCCTTTCCCTAATTCAGTATTGTCACCGGTATATCTCATATATTCTGAATTAAAAAACTGATCAGAAATTTCAATTTGATAATCATGCTGAAGATGCTTAAATGCAATATTTAAGAAATTAGGGAAATAGCTTATATTATAGCTAAAAGTAGGCAGAATTTCTAAGTCACTAAAGGTAATAATTGTTCCTCTTTTCATACCTGCTCCTGCTCTTTTTCCACATTTACCAAAAACATAGACAGAGCCAGCTATCATTTGAGCACCCAGCATGTCTCCACAATCACCTTTAATAACAATCTCGCCCCTGCGCATCTTATTAGCTACAAAGTTGCCTGCATTGCCTCCAATATAGATTAAACCCCTATTCATCCCGAGTTTATCACCTCTAAAAGCAGCACCGACATAATTACCAGCATCACCATTTACAGTTATTATACCCCCGGTCATTTCTGCTCCCAGCCAATCTCCTGCATCACCTTTAATTTCTATTTTGCCCCCACTCATCTCTGAACCAACATGCATTCCAATATCTCCATTTACTATAATTGTGCCTGAATTCATAGCAGCACCTAAATATTTAAAATTAGATAAGTCACCATCAATTTCAATCACTTCTGCTGGCTCTCCTTTAATTTCAAAAAAGTCCTGCAGTTGATAAATTTCTTTTCCGGCTCTAATTTCCAGCTCTTTTATCTCAGCCAATGTCATTTTTTTAATCAAATCTGCTCGTATATTTTCTACCTCCACAGGAATTTTACCAATCAGTTCTTTTCCTTTTTTGATTAAGGCTGGATTTTCTTTTTTTAATTTAAGTTTTAGTTTAGTCATCCAGATCACCTCGTAAAATTTCCTTGAGATAAAAGTTTTCTGTTCCAAGATCTCCACCATAATTACCTGCCGTTATTTTAACAACTCCATCTACAGCAGCTGCTTTGATTCCAACTCTCATAGCCTCTGCAGTTGCTTCCACACTTAAACCATCTATTACTATTTCTAAAACTGAACCAACATTCTCCACTAAATTTGACTCTGTTTGTGCTTTAATTGTTGGGCAGTATTTAGTATTAGTGGCAGCATTTAAAAATGAATACTTTGATTGAACTTTACTGCCACTGCTGACAATCCCCCCTGGGAAAGGCATAACAACCCCTTCTATTTTCCGCATTGCTTCGACTGCATTCTCCGCAGCATTTAAAGCAGTTTTAGAATCTTCTGCTGTTATAATTATATTGCCTCCACCTATACCTTTTTGAACCCCAAAGCTTTCTTCGATTAAGAATTCGCCCCCCATTATTGGAATTCTCCAGAATCTACGCTCATCGTAAAGCTTTGAAATCTGAAAGCCATCTCCAAAATAACGAATATTTCCACCAACTTTTATCATTTTTTCTGAATCAAGCCCATTAAAACAGGCTGTAGTTGCTGCAGTCATAATTGTTTGACCAATTCTTTTCCGCATCTCTTTTAAAAGTGATTTTTCTTTCATTGTAAAAAATAGTAAGCTGACTCCAGGCCTACCGTCTAAAGTTTCAGCTGGACTTAATTTCTTTTCGATTCCAGCTTCAATTCCACACTCAATGATCGAAGTTGCAAATCCTGTTGCCTCTCTGGCTGCAGTATCAACCCATTTTTCATTATCTGCTGTTACTATAACTCTGGTTCCATACATGGTAAAAGCTTCAGCAAAAGTATCTTCTATTTCTATTCCTTGGTAACGCATGGAATCACCTCAATTTTATCGTAATAATGATCGGTAACTGGATAATTATCTATTGAAATACTGTAGTACTTCTGGAAGTCCTCTCTAATTAACTCAATAATATTTTGATCATATTCGGGTTTTGTAACTAAGGTTTTACCAATTTCTAAGTTATCTAATAGTTCTCCTGCTTTAACAATCATTTTTCCTGATTTGAAAACATAGGCAGGATGAGCAAAAACTTCTGCAATATCATTATCTTCAATATTATTATAGATGGTTATATCTGCATCTGCTCCAACTCCCAGATGGCCTTTGTTTTTTAGTCCAAGTGCTTTAGCTGGCCCCGACCGACTAATTACTGCTATTTCACTCAAACTATATTCTCTATCCAGTGATGATAAATCCGTATACTCATCAAATTTATCATTTAAGTCTGAGATATAATCTTTCCTATAATTTTTATCCATCAGCAATTTTATAATCCAGGGATAAGCAGTAAAAGGACCTGCATTTGGATGATCTGTTGTCAAAAATACCTTCCAGGGATCTTCAATTTTTAAGAATAACTCCATTCCAGTTGCCCACTGAATATCATTAACTAAATTCTTTTTTTTATAGTTCATCGGCACAATTCCTGATCCAGTTTCCATTTCGACATCTGTATTAACCCATTTGTTTCCTGATAATTTATGCAGATTATATTCTAAAATACCGTCTGCAGTCATAGTTGTAGCTTCGCCAAATACAAGCTGGCCGATATCTACTGTTAATTTTGACTGTCTATTTATTTCAGCTGCAATTTCATCTGTAGCCATAGCAAATTTTATTTTTGAATCTTCATTTTTGCCATAACTGCTGAATTGAACATGGGTTATGTGCAGTCTATAATCCTCTAAAAGCTTCATCGTATTGATGGCTGTCTTGTAATTACCAGCTGAACCAAGATCATTTGTATGAAGATGAATCGGATGTGGTAGTTCAAGATCATCTGCAGCTTTAGCTAAAGCGAGCAATATCTCTTTCGGGCTCAAATCAAAATGGGTTCCTTTTTCATCAATCCCCCTCATCCTTTTGCCTTCTTTCCAGGCTTCAACTCCACCTGGATTAACAACCTTTAAGCCAAAAGCTCCTGTTACATTTATCAACCAGGCCAGATAATCTTTTAAAGCCTGCTGGTTATTTTCACTAATAAATTTTAAAACAAAATAGTTGTTGCCGCTTAATACCAAAAATCCTTTATCTATATAGGGTAGATCACCAAATTCTTCATGAATATGTTTGGCCTTCATTGGTGGACCCGCAGCTTCCATTACTGTTGTGTAACCCATTAAGCTGTAGCGATAACCTGTTACATAACTAGATGGAACTGTAGAACCAACACCCGAACGAAGTTTACCCTTACGGGCAACATTATCACGTCTGTGATCTTCAGGTCTTAAAACACGACCAGAGTTTACCTTAGGTCCGGCAATATGAGAATGAATGTCCACCCCACCTGCCATTACAATTTTTCCATTTAAATCGATTTCTTCTAAATCATCAGCAGCTTTTAGTTCTTTTACAACCTCAGGCTTTGGCTCAGCAGCAATTTTTCCATTTTCAATCCAAATATCTTCTTTAACCCCATCTTTATTATTTGTGGGATCATAGATTACTGCATTTTTAAGTCTAAGCATTTTCTATCAGCTCCCCTATTTGTGCTACTGCAGCTGCATCATCCGGCCACTCATCTTCTAGAAAAGATCTCAAATGCAGAGGAACATGATCCATTCGATAAACTGTTCCCGAAGCAGTAATCCCTTTCAAAGCTGAGGGTATTACGACATCTGCAAAATCACTGGTAAAATTCCAGTGTGGGTCAAGAATAATTGTTGGTATATCTTTTAAATGGGCAGCAGCTTTTTTTGGTAAATTACCTGCCGGGTCTGAAGCAATTATAAAAGCAGCATCTACTTCTTTATTAGCCAATAAATCTACTGCAGTATATTCTCCCGGATTATAGCGGGGATAGGCCTTACTGAAATTAACAGCGAAAGGATATCCTGTCTGCCAGGCCATAGTTATTTCACTACCAGCTACATTCCCGTGTCCGCGCATCGGCATCATTACAAATCGCCGCTGGTGATCATTATTTAAGTCTCTAATTAAACTCATCGCTGCCCAGGTGTTCATGTATTTAGCACCGGTCATAGTTAAACCCATACCGTAAAAAATACTTCCATAACGAGCATTTTTTAATTTTTCTGCAGCTGCTTCAATTTCTGCCAATTCTAAACCAGCAACTTTACCAGCTTCAGTTTCAGGTTTTTTACCCTGAATTATTAATCTTAATGCCATTAATAACTCAAAATCTTTTCCGGGTTCCACTCTAATAAATTGATCAGCCATTTTAGCTGTAGGTGTCTTACGAACATCAAAAACAATTACTTCTCGATCTGAACGATTTTTCTTAAAAAGCCCTTCTGAAAGCATAGTATATCTCTTAGAATGATTTGGATGAGCTTCAACTGGATTTGCCCCCCAAAAAACCATCAGATCAGATCTATTTTTTATTTCACCTAAAGTTGCTGTTATCATACCGACAAGCTGTTTGGCCATTGTTCCAGGGCCATGGCAAACTGAAGATGTACTATCAATATTTGCTCCAGATAATTCAGCCAATTTAACCGCATTTTTTTGAGCTTCAGCAGTAGTACTGCTCAAACCATAAATTAATGGATTTTTACTATTTTTTAAAATTTCTGCTGCTTTCTCAATAACTTCCTGATAGGTACTTTCTTCTCCATTAATCATTGGACTTGTTCTGTCTTTTAAAGCATGCTCATATTTTTTTCTGGAAATTGCACAGGCATTTTTGAGTTCTTCAATTTTATTATCTTTTACTTTAACTTCAATATTATCACAGAGTGCACCACAAAAAGTACAGGTTATGTTTTTAAAGGTTTTTAATTCTGTCAATTAGTCTGCGCCTCCTTTCGAATAAGTTTTACCACATTGCTTTTGGAATTAGGCATCCCAGTCCCGCCAGTATCAGTTCCAATTAAACTATTAGCGATACGGCCATAAGGCATAAATACTATATCCTCTTCTAAATCAGCTGCTTTACAACTTACTTCGACACTACCGGCCTCACTTTCTAAAATAACAGTTTCTCCTTCTTCAATGTTCATTCGCTGGAGCACATTTTTACTAACTTCAACATAAGAAGTTTCTTTTTTATAATTATCACTTTTTTTGCCAGAGACTGAAGCCATTCCCTGCTTTATTGTTCTACCAGTTATTAAAATAAAATTATTATCAGACAAAATTAATCCTCCCCTTTCTTAGAAACAAATTCAATATATCTTAAATAAAATATTTTTTAAACTCAGAAAAAACCAAATTTTTTATTGATAAATAATCATTTTTGTTTTTAGATTTAATAATTAAACTAAAAACAGGATCATCTTTTTTAAAAAATTCCCCTTTTTTCGGTAAATCTTTAATTTCAATTTTAGATTCGGCAAGTATTCTAGGGGGGATTTCTTGTTTTATTATTTTAAAAATTTCAGACAAAGTTTTTTTTAACTTAAAATTATGGTCAGTATAATAAATTACCTTAGCAGAAAGTCCTAAATCTCTTTTTAAATATTTTTTTAAATAATCAGCTGCTAATTCATTTTTTAAATAAATGTTGAGAAGTTCTTCTCGATAAATATCCTTTATTAATTCTACAGCAGCTGTAAAACGTGGATTTAATTCTATAAAAAATATACCCTGCTCATTTTTAATATAATCAATTCCATTAATTCCCTGCAGTGAATATTTTTTAACAAGCTCATTAATAAAAATACTTATAATATTTCTTGATTTCATATCTTCTTTGGTCAAAATATTCCCTGCATATTTAAAACTATTTTTAAACTTATAATTTACAGCATCCGCTTTTAATTCTTGGGTAAAAGAAAGTATTTTCGCTTTTTTACCATCTGCAGCAAATTGACAGGATCTATTATTTCCTTTAATAAATTCTTCTACAAAAAAGCTTTCGTTTGCAGTAAAATTATCTTTTAAAACTTTTTCTTTGGCAGTTCCAGCTTTAATTAATTTTAAATCTAAACCACCACCACTTTGATATGGTTTTATTATCAAATCTTTATCAATTTTATCTGAAAAATAGTAAAAATCGTTTTTATTCAAAAATAAATCAGGGGTTTTAAATCCAGCTTTTTCAGCCAGCTTAAATAAATTTTTTAAAGTCTTTTTTTGATTTAATTTCGAAATTACTGCCGCTGAATTACCCCTGATTCTTAGATTTTTAATTTTTTCTAGTTGGTAAAGCAGTTCAGGATGATTATCCCAAGCTGAAGCATAAATTAAATCATATTCTTGATTCTGATTTTGTCTTAGAAATTCTTTGACAGCTTCAAATAACATTTCGGTTTTAAAATTATGCTTATTTTCTTTGAGCGAATAAGAATAATCGACAATTTCTTTTAAATCAAGATCTCCAAAATAATCAAAGGAATAAATTTTTAAATTTTTCAAAGTCGAAAAACAGTCTGCTGCGGCTCTGGTTGAGAATGATGTTAAAATTAGATTTATATTTTTATAGTTTTTCATTTAATTTATATACTTCCACAGCATTTAAAATTAGATCGTTTGTTTTGAATAATTCTGCAACAGCTTTTTTATGAAGTTTCATCTTCAAACTACCAATGCCTAAGGCACCAAAAACTTTTATACCATCAATTGTATCACCATCTGCAGGTGGCTCGATCCCCTCTATACCAGCTGGACTAACAGCATTAATATCAGCCATAACTTTTATTGAATCCTCATTTTTCCACATTTCACGACTAATAAAATTAATCCCGGGAGGTCCTGCTGATAGAATTACTTCTTTATTTTTCATAGCTTTTATAAAATCTGCATCAGTTTTTGCTTCAACTCCCTTTATTTTTTCTAAATCATATTCTTCTTTTATCATTTCAGCTTTTTTATCAGCTTTTTCTTGACTGCGGGAAGTTATAGTTACTGAAGCACCCTCCATTGCAAAAAGAGCGGCGGCTCTAACACCAACTGGTCCAGTACCTGCTAAAATCAATACTTCACAACCAGCTAAATCTATTTCTTCTTTTACCTTTAAAACTGAGGCTGCAGCAGTCGTATTTGATCCATTTGAGTCCAGCATTACAGAAACGCGAAAATTTGCAAAAAATACATCTTTTACCGCTTCCATAATCTCTTCACCTTTTTCAACATCTGATCCACCAATAAAAACCGCGGTGTTTTTCATTTTTTTAGGTGAGCGGGTAAATATAGCTCCATAGATGATATCTTCTACTTCTTCTTTAGTAATTCCCGAATGAATTATTAAATTATCTGCACCCGCATCATAGGCTACTACCTGATCAAAAGTGCTTGCTCTTTTATCAGTATCTAACTGAATTAATAATTTTTTCATTTTTCCACCCCTATATAATTTGTGAAGACAGTGGATAATCCACTGTCTTCAACAAACATTTATTTAATTAGACTAGTGTTGTATTTTATTAAACAGTATCCTTCCAATTACAGTGCTTATGCTTCTTAACATACATACAAACTGCACAGTCTTTACAGTAGCGTGCTGGTGCAACTACTGAACCAGGATCTAATGCAATAATGTTAGTCATTAAAGTAGCAGTAACTGGCTCACTTGTCAATAGACATGGGAAATCAGCAAGACGCATTAAGGATGAGAATTTAACAGAAATTGAACAAGCTGGATAAGCATAGTCCTGTGTATTTTGAAGTACATAGCTTTCTTCAATTGGACTAAAGTCAACATCTATACCCTTAACTTTACAGCCGGCACCTATTGGCTCATCATCAATAATCTTGTCACCACGGTGAATCATATCCATAAAGTCAACATTATGGAGCTCTGCTGCCTGACCTCTAGCTGGATTTAAATTAACATAATTATGGAATCTCTTTGTTAAGAGATCTATAATCATTGGAGCTGTAAATCCTTCATCCCATAACATTGAACTAACTGCTGCAGCTGTTGAACCGGTTGCAACACTTAAAATATCATAGAGGCTGTCATAACCTTTATCTAATCCTCTTTCAAGAGTATTCTTCATTACATTAGATACAACTTCTACTATTTCCATGGTAACATCATCTTTAAGCATGTTAAATGTTGATTGGGCGATATGGTGACCAACATCACCAACACAATAAGCAGGAACTACAACAATATTAGCTGGATGAACTCCAGCTTCTTTAGCTGCTAAAACAAATGGTTTCATCCATTTTTTGTAGCGCTTCATGTATTCTCTGCAGTCAAATGAATCCATATCTGCATCTTCCATTAACTTAACCTGTGCATCTACAGGAGTATCATAAAGCATCTGCATTGTTTTTACTTCAGCTTCTGCTGCTTCTGCTGCTGTCTTACCTGCTTCTACAGCTTCAGTAAAGGCGCCACCAATACCATAAGAAGTATTCATACCCCAGGATTTTGCTGCAAGTATTGTTTTTTTGTAGTCACCATCAATATCAGTATTTTTTAATACTTCATTGACAACATTACTAACTGAGCCAGGGCTGAAAGCAAAGTCTACTACACAAGTTGGTCCATACATTCCACCATACCTGCGCATTGATTCTCTAGCAATTAAAGCCTCATCATTTTTTAACTGCTCCATAAACTTCTCTGCTGCTTTGCGGAAATCTGGATCTTCTTCATATAAGATTTCTAGAATTGGAGGTGTTTGATAATGTTCTACAAAAGGGTCATCTTTTGGTGCTATTGTATCTGTTAAATCTTTAAGTATTTCATAATGAGCTTTCACTGACTCAACATGTAAGTCTATAACTTCTTTTGACTGGCCTTCAATAGCTTTCATGTTCTTAACTGCATCTACATAAGGCTTAGCATCACTAATTGTGAACTTTGCCCCTCTTTTTTCTTTAAATACACCAACATCAGCCATTTGAGCCGCTACTGCCTCATCAATCATCTTTTTTGCAATTTTTTTATTAGCTGCCATAAAACATCCTCCTTTTAGTTTTAAAATAATCTTTTTCAAAATTTTGTTTAAACTTTCATTCTAAAATGCCCAAAAAAATCTACTCTACGATTTTCCTCCCCCCTTTTTTTATTATTAAAAATTAAAACAAACAAAAATGGAGATAGTAACATATTTCTAATTTCAAGATTTAGAAATAAATTCAATTAAATAAATGTTATAAAACAGCCTTAATTAACGAAAGCTTTAAATTTCATATGTTTTATCTCCATCTATATTATAATGCATAAATTATACCAATGAGCTTGTTTTATATTAAAAAAACTAAGCCTATTCTGACGGGGATATTAAGTTTTATTAATTGTGAATATTTAAACAATTAAAATTATTTATTAAATATATGTATAGTTTTAATACAGTGTTTATATTTTATACACTTTTTGTAATTTCAGCTCCATTATTTGCCGCTTTTGTGATATGAATTTCGTTTATCTTTTCTGATAATTTTTTCTGTAATTTTAGTTTAATTTTTTTAGCTTTTTCTTTATTTTCTACTAAACCATACAAGGCAGGCCCCCAGGAACTCTGACCACGAGCCAAAACACCCTCATTAACCATAAGATCAATGATTTCTTGAGCATGTTTTGAGCTGTACTTCCCTCCTTGAGCTTTGGAAAAATATTCAGATACATTATCTTCTATTATATTTAAGTGACTGCTGAATTTATCTATATTATTTTCTTCGACAGCTGGTAACATTCCTAAAAGCAGATGATGTGCATTTTCCGCACATTTTTGTACTGACATTTTTTCAATTTCATTAAATGCTTTAATTTCTTTTTTTCCTGATATTTTTTCTTTTTTAAAATGAGGAATTATTATTAAAAATCTCCATTCAGATGGTAATTTATTCTGATAGACTATCGGAGGTAAATATTGATCATTATTTTTATCTGAAATTGGTCTACCAGCATCAACAATAAATCCTCCCTGATAAAAAGCACCAAATCCTATTGCTGAGCGGCTGTGTTTACGGTCAACTATCTGAGCCAGTTCTTTAGGCTCTAACTTTAAGTCATATAGTTTATTTATCCCTTCGGCTACTGCCAAGCCAAACTGAGTCCCTGAGCCCAGTCCATAATGGGCAGGAAGTAATGATTCTATTATTATTCTAACACCTTGATTTTTAGTTAATAATTTTCTTTTCTTTAAATCAGATAAAAATTTTTCAATAATAAGTTTCTTTTTTTCTTTTTTTAAACCTTCAACTTCTAATTTACTGTTTTTTTCAACTTTGATTAAAGTATATGGTTCTACAATTGCTGCTCCAGAACCACCATAAATTCTACCTAAATCTCCATTTAAATCTAATTGACCAAAATGAATTCTAGCTGGAGTTTTAATTTGAATCAAGAATACCACTCCTATTGTATTGTAATTATTATTTTAAATATTTCTTTCAAGGAATTTTAAAAGCTCTTGAGTATTTTTGTCTCCTGTTTTATTTATCACTTTTCGATTTTGATTAATAAACTGCACCAAATCATTTTTTGTTTTTGTAATTCCTATTCTAGAAGCTATCACAGCCGCTTCTACTAATAAATTATTTGCTCTGTTAAAACCAATATATTTTCGGTTTTCTTCAGCTTTAGTGATCTCTACCTTAACCAAATATTTTTCTGCTTGTTCTTCAATATTTATTAGTTTAAATTGATAATAGCTACAGCAGTCAGTTAAATAATATAAATTTCTTTTTTCTATTTTTGAAAAATCTATTTTTGCTGATCCTAATGCAGCTTTTAGTAAATATTCTGCTTTATCAACTACATTTATAATGCCAGAATCTTTATTTTTTAAATTAGAAAAAGTATGACTTTTTTTATAAAGATTAAATACCGCTTTTTGCTGTATAAATTCTACTCCTACTGCTGCAAAATGGGGTTCATTATCCTTATTAACTGTGCTGACCACCGTTTCAATTATCATTTTTTTTCTCCTTAAATTTTTCTGATTTAAAATTAGAATTTAAATATCCCCAATCAAGTTCATCTTCCTGTCTATAATTTTTAGATAAATTTAAGGCTGTATAAGCTTTCTGTAATTCTTTACCTAAATAAAAAGCATGTGAAGGCTCATTAGTATTTTTTAGTTCAAAAAATAGCTCACTGATATCTCTGCCTCTGTATTCTTCTTCTGCATTAAAAATATTTATTGCTTTTCCATCATTTAAAATTCTATAATTACTGTCTGTAATTGAGTTTTTAATTTCTTTAACTTCTTCCCTGGTATAATTCCTATCTTTTCTATCTTTAAGATTAAGCAGCAAATTAGACAAGTTATTGGGTAAACTGTTTTCTTGCTCGGCGTGTGAAATAATTTTAAGTGCTAAGTCTAATTCTTTTACTGCTCCACGGGTTTTAAAAGAAGCTTCAGTAATTAAGAGATATTCAATATTTAATTCCACCGCTAAAGCTGCTGCAATAAAATTTAGACCTGTACTATCACAATCACTTAATTCAATTAAATTTCCAACTCCCATCATCATTTCCTGTTTTAATTTTTTGTCTTTAGCTAAACTCAAGTACCTAAAAAGCGATTCACTAAAACCAAAATTAATTGGATCTAAAATTGGATCTACTATATAATTTTTAATCCCCTTTTTCTTAACTTTTTTTATATTTTTATATAATGATTTTAGATTTCCTGATTCCGGATCTGGAATAATTACAGGTAAATAATTTACCTCATAATTTAAAACTTCAAGATTATGACTATTAATACTTAATAAATAATCAATTCCTGTTTTGGAAGCTCTAATTATTTCATCTTGGTCAAAAGTATCTATACTAAGCTGATAATTTTTTTCTTTTAATGAATAAATCACTTCTTCTAGATGGGGAAATTCTCTTCCATTCACACACCCTAGATCAATTATATCGGCTCCATTCTGATGATAGTAATCAGCTATTTTTATTATTTCATCTAAATCCATTAGAGAAGCTTCATTTATTTCTGCAATGATTTTATGGCCTCTTTTTTCTTGTTCAAAATCAATTTTTGCTGCTTTTTTTCCAAAAAATTCTGGTAAATCTATTATCTCATCAGGCCCTTTTTGAAATTCAAGCAGTTCGTTTTTTAATTCTTTATTAATTATTTCTATTTCTGCTTGAGAACGTCCCGGCAAAATTATTTCTAAATTTTCTGCAGAACTATGAATTTCAGCTTTTTTTAAATTTCTGATGATAAAACTGCTGTCCATTAAAGCAGCAACTGTTATTGGCATTTTTAAAATTTGATAATCAAAATCTAAATTTAACCTTGCCAATGTTTTTTTTAAAGAGGAATATGCCAGCTTACCAGTTAAAAATATTTTTTTAGGCATGATTTCACCTCTTTTGGCTCAGAAATAACACTTGTATCAGCTAGTTGTGATAATTTTTCTGTATTTTTTAAATCAATTTCTCTAGGAAAAACATCAACTTCTTTACCAGGAGCAGCTGAAACAAGATTTTGATCAATATCGGTTGGTAAAACTACAACTGGCAGTTTTGTTTTGCCGGCATGGGCCAGCAAATTACTCACCAGAGTATCGGAAATGCCTAATACAAATTTGGCAGTGGTATTAGAAGTCGTAGGAGCTGAAACTAATGCATCATAATAACCTTTATAAATTTTACCGATAATTGGAGAACTGGCAGAGTTATCTTTGTAAATTTGACAGCCCAAATTTTCTAAACGCTGATAGAATTTATAAATTTTTAAAACTTCCAAACCGGCCTTACTTAGATAGATATCAATTTTTAATTTACTATTTTCTGCAAGAAGTTCTTCAATCTGATCAATGCTTTCCCGAAGCAGATGACCGGCTCCTGTAATACACCAGGCAATTTGATACAAGATATCATCAGCTTCAATTAATTTTACTTCTTTTTCGCCGAGTGAACCGTTGTGAAATGCTGAAGCAATTAAAACTCCAGAAAATTGTAACCGCTTTAATTTTTTAATATCTCTATAATCTTTAACTCCCCCACCGGTAATCAGATTTAATTCTGGAAATTCGATTTTGAGCTCTCTAATATATTTTGAGATACCTGAAGCTGTACCAACATTGGCCAAATCAAGTATAATAAAATTTTGAAAACCTAATTTTTTTATTTCATTTACTATATTTTTCAAAGTTTTATTCTGCCATTTTTGAATATTATGGATCAAACTACCTGCTTTTAAGTCCATACTAATAATAATTTTAGCTTTATAATCTTTTAATTCATTTAAAAAAGACAAATTTTTAATTGTTTCAGTTGCTATAACTGCATAATCCAGAAACTCTTCTAAATAAGGAATTGGAGAATTATTTCTATCAAATGCTGCATCAAGAATTATTTCCAGATCAGGATACTCATTTTTAATTTTTTTAATCATTTTTATATTATTAGTATCTCCTAAAATTGCATCTAAATCAGCAATATAAATTTTTCTTATGCCTAATTTTTCATAAAATGCAGCTGCAGCAGCTAAAGGGGTGATTTCTCCATCTTTTAAAATTCTGCTTTCAACTGCTTGATACTCATTTCTTTTCCCTGCCACTGCCCTGACTACAATAGAATCTTTAATATCGATTACTGCAACTGCGTCCATTTTTTCACTTCCTTTCTATATTATATTTATTTAATTTATTATATAAAGTAGCCCGACTGATATTTAATATCTCTGCAGCCTTTGATATATTATAATTACTTTTTTCTAAAGCATTAATAACTGCAGTTTTTTCAGCAGCTTCCAAACTCATTAAATCTAGTTTTTTTTCTTTAGTATTTTGTGAGTTTATTAATTCTCGCGGCAGATGTTTTGGTTTAATTACCTCATCATCTAAAGCAAAAGTTATAATTCCTTCAATCATATTTTCTAGTTCTCTAACATTTCCAGGCCAGTTATATTCTAAAAAATATTTTTTGCTTATTTTTGCAACTTTTTTAACTGGAATTCCAAATTTTTGACAGTGAATTTTTATAAAATTATTTACTAACAGCATTATGTCATCTCTTCTATCTTTTAAGTTTGGGATGGGAATTCGAATAACATTGAGTCGATAATATAAATCCTCTCTAAATTCTCTTTTTTTTACTTTATCAATCAACTTTGACTTTGTTGCAGTTATTATTCTGACATCTATTGGCAGTGCATGTGTACCACCAATTCTTGTTACTTCTCGTTCCTGAATTACCCGCAGTAAATTCTGCTGAGCAGAAAGTGTCATCTCTTCTATCTCATCTAAAAATATTGTCCCTCCATTTGCTAATTCAAATTTACCTGGACGTCCACCTCTTCGTGCTCCGGTAAAGGCACCTTCTTCATATCCAAAGAACTCACTTTCCACCAAATCTTTGGGGACAGCTCCTACATTCACTGCCACAAAAGGACTGTTTTTACGGTGATTATAGTTGTGAATTGCCTGGGCAAACATTTCTTTACCTGTACCGCTTTCTCCGACCAGCATTACTGTTGAATCATTTCTAGCTGCAATTTGGGCCACTTCAATTGCTTTTTTCATATTTTTAGAATTTGTTATGATATCAGCAAAAGAATATCTAGCTTTGGATCCTGTTTTAGGAGCTGATTTGTCATTCTTACTTTTTAAAATTTTATCAGCAGGTATTTTATCTGTTAAAGTAAAGGCAAATAATTTAATAATCATTTCTAACAAATTATTATCCAATTCAGCTGTATAAAAAGCAGCTATACAGCCCTTTAAGTTATTGTATTGGTCTAAAATTGGATAAGCTGTTGAATTATAGGCTGTTAGATATTTAAAATAATGTTCTTCAGCTTTAACAGTAGCCGGTTGATTAGAATAAAGGGTTAAACCAGCTGCGTTTGTCCCCAAATAAAACTCACTAAAATTTTCACCTTTTTTTAAGTTTACAAACTCATTAAGATGATTTTTAGCAGAGAGAACATAACCTTCTTTATCTGTTATAAAAAAAACTGCAGAAATCTCACCAATGTTTTCTCTAAACTCTGAAAATATTCTATCAAATTTATCGTTAAAATCTTTATTTTTGCTTATTCTTAGTTCTATTTCATTTCTATTTAATAAAACTTTGTTTTTAAAGTTATTAGTTTTTAAACCATAGTTACTGCTTCTATTCCACGATTCTTTAATAACTTCTCTCAGAGGAGTATATTTTCGATCAATATTTGTGATTAGACTTTGAAGATCTGAATTATCTGCTGTCATCTAATCCTCCTTTCCTATATATATTTGAATTATGCTATCTATATAATTCTCTAAATATAATTTTTATCCTTCTTAAAAAGAAAAAACTTCGCAAATAATTGAAGTTTTAAGGCAAAATTGATTTTCACATGAATTCACTTAGTCTTTTCACTTTGAGTTTGAGTATTCTCTTAACAGATTCTTTAATTCTTTTTTTTGTGATTTCTCCATTTTTAACAGCTGTAGTCACGGCTGCTAATGCTTCTTTTTGCAGATCATAGCTGTGAGAAATTAAAACAATGTCACTGCCAGCTTTTATTGATCTAACTGCTCCCTGAACTGTACCAAAGTTTTTTGTAATTGCCCCCATTTCCATATCATCAGTGATAATTAAGCCCCTGAAGTCTAATTCTTCTCGTAATAGATCAGTCAAAACTGCTTTAGATAAAGTTGCCGGAATTCCAGCTTCAGTTTCAATAGCGGGAAAATATATATGAGCAGCCATTATTACTTCCACTCCGACTTCTATTGCTTTTTTAAACGGGTATAATTCTACCGCATCAAGTCGGGCTCGAGAGTGGTTGATTACTGGAAGAGCAGTGTGAGAATCAGTTACAGTATCACCATGACCAGGAAAGTGTTTCGCAGCTGCTATAATTCCTTCAGATTGGAGTCCTTTAATATAAGCTGCTCCCATTTTGGCAACAAGTTCTGGTTCTGCTCCAAATGATCGCTCTCCAATCACCGGATTATTTGGATTATTATTTACATCCAGTACTGGCGCCAAATTAAGATTTACTCCTACACCTTTTAATTCCCTGGCAGTTACTGCAGCAGTTTTTCTTGTTCTTTCTTGATTACCAGCAGCTCCTAAAATTTGATTAGCCGGAAAATAACTTAAATCTTTAATTCTCCTTACTTTACCACCTTCCTGATCTACAGCTATAAAAAGTGGTATCCCGGCACCATTGTTTAAGGCCAGCTCCTGTAAATTTTTAGATAATTTTTGGGTCTGCTCCAAATTTTCTATGTTTCTAGTAAAATAAATTACTCCTCCTACATAATAATTTTCAAGTAAATCTTTAATTTGTGAATCAATAGTTTGAGAATGAAATCCTACTAGAAAAAGCTGGCCCACTTGTTCTGCTAAAGTCATATTTTCTAGTTTATAGTCTATTAAATAATCTGCACCTGAATTAAAAAGTTTAATTAAATTAAACGTTTTAGGGAACGTTTTAGGAGGAGACTCTGCTCCAATAAAAGCAGAACATGAAAGAACCATTAGTATGACTAAGATAGTTAAAAATATAGTTTTTGGCATCATTAATCAGATCCTCTGTTAGTCAATTTTAAATTTCTCATTTTTTAAATAAAGACTCCCTTTAACCTCTAGTAATCCGGCTGAGGCTCTACATAAATTTTTCTAGCACCTGCTGCTGGATTGCTGATATAAACTTCAGCATCTATACCTGTTTCTTTTTTGTACTTTTCTTTAATTGTTTTAATAAACTGTTCTGTACGGTCTTTTTTGACTAAATTAACAGTACAGCCGCCAAAGCCAGCTCCGGTCATTCGTGCACCGGTTATATTTTCTTCAGCTGCTATCTCAACTAAAATATCTAGTTCCTTACAGCTGACCTCATAATCTTCACTCAAACTCTTGTGGGAAGCATACAT
>NZ_QBLR01000472.1:0-1533 GCF_003070835.1 Halanaerobium sp.
AGAAATACCTAAAGCCATCTGTTCCGGGTTCCCCCCTAGACCTAAGACCTGAAATGTTTTGATCATTCCACTAACAGTTCCTAAAAGGCCTAAAGTTGGCGCTACCTGGGCAATAAAATTTAAAAATCCTAAACGTTTTTCTAATTCTGGCAGCTGATCAACTTCCTCCGCATCAAGATAAAGTTTAAATTCTTCTCTACTCTGTGGATTTCTTTTTAATGTATTATAATATATTTTTGCTGCAATTCCTTTTTGATTATGCAAGATATTATCCCCTAAATTACTTTCATCAAAATCTTCAATAGCTTTTAAATATTGTTCTTTATTAATTGTTCTATAATTTAAAATAAAAACTATAGTTCTTTCAAATATTATAAAAAGCATTAAAAATGCAGCTAAAAGCAGTGGGTATGCTACAACTCCTGCAGTTTCTATAAATTCTGTAATCATTTATCTTACCTCCTTTAGTTCAACTCAAATTTTATTGGCAGATTTACTATTACTTCAATCTTTTCTCCATCTTTTTCAGCAGCTTTAAATTCCCAATCACTTACCGCCTTCAGAGCAGCCTGGTCAAACGACTTATAACCAGAGCTTTGATTAATCTTCAAATCATGTGTTTTTCCTTCTTTATCAATTCTTAAAGAAACTATAACCCTCCCTTCTATATTTCTTCGCCTTAAATTAGAAGGGTATTCTGGCTGGCTATATTTACTAACCCCTGGTTTTTTAATTGAATCTGAATTACCTTTTCTTAGATCATAAACTTTATTTTCTTGATCAGCTTTATTTTTCGCTGCAGCAGAATTATCAGAGTTACTATTTTGAATGGTCTCAATTTTTTTTACTATTTTAGCATCTTTACTATTTATTGCTTCAGCTGTGCTGCTCTGATCTGATTGAGGATCTGCAGCTTCATTTTCTTCATTAACCTTATTTGTTTCAGCTGACTCCGATTCTTTATCTGCTTCGGCTTCCAAATTAGCTATAAAACTATCTAAATCAAATTTATCTTCTTCAGCTTGCTTTTCCTGCGCCATAGATTCTTCTTTTTCTGAGTTATTTGCTGAGTTCTGCATCCAGGCTGGTGGCTCAGCTGTTTTTTCTGCTTTTTCTAATTTAGTTTTTTTATCAATTTGTTCATTTACATCATTCTTTTCTGCTATTATCTTATTTTCAACAAAGTCTTCCTCTTCTTCAGTAATTTCATCCTTTTTTTCAGCTAAACTATTTTTATCTACTTCCGCTTCATCATTTTGAGCCTGAGCAGCTGTTTCTTTTGTTTGGGGGTTTATTTCATTATTGACATCTGGCTGGTTTTCTTCCCCAGCAAGCTGTTTAGAAGCAGATAATAATAGTTCTATTTCAACTTCTTCTTTTTTCTGAATTTTTATATCTTCTGCCAAAAGCTTTAAAGACCCAGCTTCCAGCAGTAAGATAAGGGATAATGATAAGAGGAAGGCTGTTAGATATATTATTTTGTTATTCTTCATTATCATCATCCTTTCTATAAGTTAATTTGTAGGTTTAACT
>NZ_QBLR01000473.1:0-1531 GCF_003070835.1 Halanaerobium sp.
TAATTTTCATCATTTTCAACTACAATTTCTTTTTCTAATAGCTCTTTTCTCTTTTTAATTACCCAATTTTGAGCTGAATCAACAGTATTATTAGACATTCTAGATCCTTTTAGTACTACAAAACCTTCACTAGTAATTTGCCCTTTACCCTTTGCCCCTCTAACAGAATCTATATAAAAATAATTTTCATCTTTATTTTTTTTATCTTTCTTATTTCCACTATCTAAAAAATATCAAACTTTAATTCTAATCAAAACACAACAGTTTAAGGCTGAATTATTTTTAATCGATTATTTCCCTTTAACTCATTAATATAATTAATAGTTTTATTTTTGAATCTTTCCGCTTTTTCCTCTTCAGCATACCAGATATTAGATTGACCAAAACCATAGCCTAAATCTTTTTGACGTGGCACTTTGAAATCTCTAAATTTTTCTGCATTGTTTCTGAAAAGTCAAGTAGATTTTAAAAATACTTTTGTAGTCCCGGGTATTCTATGCAGCTGTTGATTTTCTCTTTCGATTGAGCCGTTTTCTTCTATCAATTGCTGACTGATGTTTCTTCTTTCTTTCATCTATAATTTCATCGGCTTTGCCGTTATATTTTTGATCTGGTATTACATAATCTACACCCTGATGCAGTCTTTCAGAATTGTAATAGTCAATGAAATTTTCTATATCTTCTCTGGCTTCATAAAAACTCTGATAGGTTTCTTTTCTATAGACATTCTCATACTTAATTGTTTTGTGAAAGACTTCAATTTTTCCGTTTGTCTCTGGATGCTTTACAGCTGTCCTAATGTGCCTGATCTCCCATTCTTCAAGGAATTCAGTAAAAGATTTAGACACAAGCTGGGTGCCATTATCACTTACAAGGACTGGTCTGCTGACAGGGTCTAAGTCAAATATACCTGCTTTATACATGGCTCTGCTAAGGACTCGCTGCATATCGTCTGCAGTCATAGTTTGAGAGAGTTCTCCGTGTATAATTTTGCGGGAGTAGCCATCAAGAACGCAGATTAAATAGGCATGGGTATTTTTTACAGGGATATAACTAATATCGGTATGCCACATTTTATTTGGCTGATCTACTTCAATTTTACCATCTGCTTTTTTCTGTTTATGATATTCCTGATCCGGGATGAGTCCAGCTTCCTTAAGCACCCGGTATGCACTCGATGCAGATACATAGACAATGTCATCATCCATCATTTTCTTAGCAAGTTTTCTATGACGCTGATCAGGGTGTTTAAGAGCATAATCTACAATTGCCTGCTTTTCTTCCTCCAGAAGGCTGTGAGGGCATGCTGCAGGAGTAGACTTGTGATTTTTAAGTCCTTCCATCCCATCAGCCTCATAGCGTTTTCTCCAGTCATAGTAACGCCAGGAATTAAGCTCTAATATTTCGCAGGTTGTTTTAACAGGCAGAGTTGATTCTTCCACAATATCCATTAATTTTCTTTTTTCATCTGCTGCAAGCCAGTCATTTTTAATTTCACCATGCAGTCCTATTTGTCGTTTTTTTTTAGAAT
>NZ_QBLR01000474.1:0-1531 GCF_003070835.1 Halanaerobium sp.
GCATAATCATTCTTGTCGTTTACTGCACTAATGCAATTATAATCTTTATCAAATATTGCAGATGTATGTAAATAATCTCCTGCAATTCTTTGTTTTAAAAGATTGAATACATTATCTGCTACATCATTAAACCCATGTTTCGCAAGTGCTTTTACAATTTCAACACCTGTAGTACCTCTTTCGAGCATATCTTCAATGCCTCTAAAGTCTTCTCTTACATCACGATCAGGAACATCTTTACTACCGTGAGCATAAGTTACTGCCTCTACTTCTTCTTCAGTTATTTCTGGCATACCAACTTCTTTGAAAACTGCCTGTAGAGCTTTAGCTGCTTTGTTTCTAACTTTAATTACATCTTCTTCTTCTACAGGAAGCAGACCACCATCTACTTTTAAATCACGCTGTAAAGTTAAATAATCATCATAGTCATCTACATCATGAGTTGAACCAGCAAACATATTATCATAGTTTGGTACACCACTATAACCTGAGAAGATAAAGTCTGTACCTGGTAAAAACTGCATCAACATTCTTGCAGTTCTTCTTGTTCTGGAATGGGTAAATGTCTGATCATTTCCAGAAGCACACTCTAAATCAAGAAGCATTGCAATTAAATTTTCTGCCAGGATCGCTCTAACCCCAGAAGGAACGGCTCCAGGAACTCCAATACAGCTGATTGAACCATTTTGAATACCCTGTACACCAGCACCTTTGGTCATATATAAACAGCGAGACTCTAGATAAAGCATTGATTTTCCATCAGCAAAACCCATTTCAGCTTCTGAACCAGTTCCAGATGTATATCTCATCTTTAGTCCACGTGAAGCATATGCTGAAGCTAGAAAACTCTTAGACCATGGTGTGTCATCACCATCTACAAATACCTGTTCTGTACCATAGACGGATACTGTTTCTGCATAAGCTGTAAATCCACGTATCCCCATTTCTAATTCCATTGCTTCTTCAACAGCACACTGGGTTAATACTCCCCTTCTTCCTACCTGACCACCAACTAATAATGCAATCGCATTAGAAGGAGCATATCTAACTATACCTACTGTAGTCTCCATTTCATCAAATCCTCGCAAAGCAGCCTCAGCAGCATCAGCTGCAATTAAAGCAGGATGATCTTTTACATTTGTGATGTGACATTGATTTGAAGGAGTTTTTCTAGCCCTCATTTTTTGTACTGCCATCATCATTTCTACTACATTCATTTTCCCTACCACTTCTACTATTTTGGCAGGAGTCATGCCTAATGTAATTTTTTTAATTTCATCTCTAGATACATCTACACTTACAATTTTTTTAGCTAATTCAATAGAATCCTGTGACATTACATTTTCAATTATATCTAAATCTAAAGTATGATCTGCTATAAATGAATCTAGCATATCAAAATCAGCTCGTTTTTTTCCATCTAATTCAACAATTTTACCATTTTCAATTTTTATACTTGGCTTCGGATCATCTGGTCCTTCCATTGCAACTAGACCAGCTTCAGGCCATTCTTTAATAAAAGCATCTTTAC
>NZ_QBLR01000475.1:0-1521 GCF_003070835.1 Halanaerobium sp.
CTCATTGCAGTTGAATCACCCTGCAGCACAGCACCTTTTTCTGTTTCTTCATCATAATCTGTTTTACCATCAAGGAAACTCATCACGCTGTTGTATTGATCAACAAAAGCCTGCACAGCATCAGCAGCTTTGCCTGTATCTTTTGCTACAGAAATAGTGGCTGTACTATCAATTTCAGCATCTGTACTTATATTAAATGTTACACCTTCTACAGCCTCTGAAAAAGTATTAGTAGAACTTGTAATACCTGTAATACCATTAATATCAATATTTGCATCTTCTGCAGTCTGCAATTCATTCTGATAACTACGATTACCAAAAGCTAGATCTGCTAGGATATTCTCAGTTCCAGTATTACTCAGCTTAACATCTGAACCAGCTGTAGAACTGTTAATTGATAGAGAAAAATATCCATTACCTTCATCAGTTACTGAAGCGGAAAGATCTCCACCAAGTGCATCTATCTGACTTTTAATATCATTTAATGTAGTGGTTTCATCTACTGTGATTTCTCCAGTTCCAGTACCTCCCTCTACATCAATCTGAAAACTTCCGGTTAATCCTAAAGCAGTATCAGCATCTTGAACTTCCATTAAATTTGTGGATAGACTGCCATCATTATCTCCCGTTTGTAGAACACCGAGGCTTTTAAATAGATCATTATCATCTACTAAAGCAATCTGATTTTTTTCACCTGTGTCAGTACTTTCTAATACAAGATGATTATCTACAATAGAAGCACTTACTCCAGCCTCTGCATCATTAATCTTATTACTAATATCAGTTAAACTATCACTATCATTAATTGTAATATCTGTTCCATTAATTTGAATATTGTTTTCTGCAGCTATTGATCCAAACCCTGTAAGATCTTTAATTGCTGTTGTAGAATCATCCAATCTGTTACCGGATATTCTTTGAGTACTAGCTACATTATTAACAATAATAGAATAATTAGCTTCATTAGAGTCATTACTTGCAGAAGCAGTAACTACATCTTCATCACTGGAACTTGCACCGCGAGAATTATAGGTTGAAGATAATTTTAGATCTGTTGTTCTATCTTCTAACTTATCAAGCCTGCTGTTTACATCACGCCAGGCACCCTTAGTCTGTTCCATCTCAGATATTTCCTGCTGATAATTGTAGATTGGTCTTCTTTCTAAAGCTACCAGCTGATCAATCATAGAAGTAGTATCCATACCTGTTGCTAAACCATCTAGTTGCATAATCGATTAACACCTACTTCCTCTTTAAACCTTTTCATCAATTAATATCCCTACCATTTCATGTATTCTTGCTTTTAAATCCAGCATTTCTTCAGGTGGTAATTCTTTTATTACTTCATCTGTATTAATATCAATTACCTGAATCATTAGCTCTTCTGTATCTTCATGTATTTGAAAGGAAAGTCCTTCTTTTACCTGGTCCACTATTTCATTTACATCTTTTACAGATTCTCTAACTTCATCTTCTAGTTCTTGCTGGTTATATTCTTTTTTTTCCTGAAGAGATGTAGCC
>NZ_QBLR01000476.1:0-1521 GCF_003070835.1 Halanaerobium sp.
AGCACGGATTAACTGAAAAAGAGGTGAGTGATGATGTTGATTTTTAAATTAATTATATTTTCATTTGCTAATTATTTTTTAACTGAATACTTTAAAGAAAAAGAAACAGCTTATCTCTTTTTGGGTAGTTTAACAACTGCTTTATTCTACCTTTTGCTGCCGGAATTCATAATTGTCTTACCCTTTTATATAGTTATTTTCTTTTTTGCCTTAGACCAAAAGGAAAAGAAAAAAAGGCCGGCTCAATTAATGACATTTTTAATGCCAACTCTGGCAGCAACATTTTCCTTAAGTTATATTAGCTGGGTTTATGGTTATGGTATGCGCTTGATTTATTTAAGTGGGAGTATATTTGATTTGTCAGCTGTTGGAGTTTTTTCTTTAAATTTTAATTCTTTTTTATTAAATTTAGCTAAGAATATTCCCGTGGTGTCTCTAATATATTTATTTATGTTTTTCTGGCTTTTATTTAAAAAAACACCGATTAGAGTTTATGTTTATCTATATTTATCACCAGTACTTTTATATGTAGGATATTCTTATATTAACGGAAATAATCCAGGTATAATTTTTTATGTTCCAATGCTTTTATTCTCTCTATTCTATTTTTTAATCTTTTCAGATGAGTTTTCTCTTACAATGGAACGTTTTTTCTACTTTTTTCTTATTCTAAATTTTATAACCTTACTCCTATATTTGTTAGCTGTAATGATCATCTTACCAGCTTTCGAAATAGGATTAATAGAATATTTAGGTAATCTTTTGAATCCAGTTTTAGTCTACTTTAAAGAATATGCAGTTGAAAATTGGCCAGGACCTGGTTTAGAATTGATTAGATATTTTTATTTTAGGTAGTATTATTTCAAAAAAGGTTTTGTAGGAGGTGCTCAAGTGAAAATAGCACTCATAATGGCAGGAGGTAATGGCTCACGTTTTTGGCCTTTAAGCCGAAAAGACAGGCCTAAACAGTTTTTAAAGTTGAATAGTGATAAAAAAACACTTTTAGAGCAAACAGTAGAAAGAGTCAATCTCATAATCCCCAAAGAACAAATTTTTATTGCAACAAATGTAAATTATGAGGCAGCAGTGAAAGAAAAAATTGATTGTATACCAGAAGAAAATATAATATTAGAAGAAGTTAGTAAAAATACAGCTCCGGCAATTACAATGGCAGTTTTAAAAATTGAAAAGATCTATCCGGGCTCAACAATTTTTATCTTACCATCAGATCATTTGATAAATGGTGAAAAGAATTTTACTGATCTCTTATTAAGAGGCGGAGAAATTGCTGAAAGTAAAAATGCTGTCTTAACTATTGGGATTGAACCAAAATACCCAGAAACTGGTTACGGCTATATTCATGTCAGCAGTGACCAACTTGTATCTGACGATCAGGAATACTATACGGTACAGAATTTTGAGGAAAAACCTGATCTTAAAACTGCAGAAAAATATTTAGCAGCAGGTAGTTATTACTGGAATAGTGGAATTTATATAACACCAGCTAAATTATTGCTGCAG
>NZ_QBLR01000477.1:0-1518 GCF_003070835.1 Halanaerobium sp.
CCAGCTTTTAACTACCCCCATTTCTTCAATACTCTTTAACTCCAGCAGACTATCATTAAATTTTTCTGCTGTTTCCTTAGCCTCAGCTTCCAGAGCAAAGTCTGAAACTTCAGTAACAAGTTCTATTAGTTCTGAAATATTTTTTATCTTTCTTAAATTTTCAAGCAGCTTATAGAGTGGCTTTAAAACAGACAGCTCAGACTTAATTAAATCATAGTTGAGATAATAATAATCATTACGCAGCAGCTCTTTAATTTTTTGCAGGTCTTCAGCTTTAATTTTAAGCCACTGCTTAAATAAAGATTGAGTGGATAAATTATAAAGTTCTTTTAATTCTATTAAAATGTGAGAAGATTTTTTTCCTTTTTGATAGAGCTGATAAATTGAATTCAATAATTGATAAACTTCTGTTTCACTTAGACTTCGATAAGAATTAATATTCAACTGATCACTTAATATCTCAGCCGAATCAATATCACTACCAGCATCTATTAGCTGCAGCTCAGCTTTAGAGTTTTCATTCTCTTCTAAAAAAGCTGCCAGACTCTTAAGTTTTGAATTTGCTTTTCTAATTTCAATTATAGTTCTTTTTTCTGGTAATGTCAGCGATTCAATTTCTAATTTTTTTTCATTAAAATCTTCTTTTTTAAGCTGCAGATGGAGATTTATCTCAAATTCAGAACTCATCTGCTGCAGTATTTTTTTGAAATAAGGAGTGAAATCAACTATATTGAATAAATTTATCTGCTTAAATTCTTTTAAAAACTGCAAATTTAAATTATTATTCTCTTTTAAAACCAGCTGATCCACATAACCCAGCTGTTTTAACTGTAGTTGATATCTCTTTTTAATACTCAGCAATCTATTAACTCTGTGCTGCTGCCAGTCTGCTAGTCCTTTAATTTCAGACAGCTGGTAATCCTGAAGCAGCTTAAAATAACCAAAAAATTGTGCTGAAAATTGATAAATATCTTGATAATTATCAAGCCGCAATTCTTTTTTCTCTTCAGAAGTTAAAACAGAATACAATAGCAGCGGCAGCTTTTCTTCTTTCAGCAGAATTTGATCACTGCTAAAGAGGCGCTCCTTAAATTCTTTTAAACTAAAAAACTGACTCTGCTGACTCAAAGGCTCCGGCTGATAATATTTTAGTGCTTCTTTTAAATCATTGTAATTAGCAAAAACATAGATGTCTGGCTGCCCAGAGATTGTTTCTTTAAATAAGTCCTGATTGTAGTTATAATATTTAAAATTTAAATTATTTTCCTGCTCCATATTTTTCATCCTTAATTTTAGTTTTAATTCAATGTCCCTTTTTTGATAAGAGAAAATTAAACTTTGTGAACCTCACCACCTAAATCATAGATTTTCATCAAAAATACTAGCTTCGCGTCGGATGGTGCTTCTAACTACTTCATCTAGATTAAAACTCAACCTATATTACTAGGTTAGTTTACAAGATGTTTGGTTTTTAAGTCGCCGCCTAAGTTATTAGGATACCCTTAATCTTGAAGGATT
>NZ_QBLR01000478.1:0-1514 GCF_003070835.1 Halanaerobium sp.
TCCAAGTGTTGGAGCGACAATTAATATTATGATTGCTGCCAGCCGGGCTGAGGGTAAAACAATAATTGAAAATGCAGCTCGAGAACCTGAGATTGTAGATTTGGCAAACTTCCTAACTGTAATGGGAGCTAACATTAAAGGTGTAGGTACAGATATCATAAAAATTGAGGGTGTAAATGAGATGCATGGAGTTGAGCATCGAATTATACCTGATAGAATTGAAGCAGGCACATATATGATTGCATCTGCTATTACTGGTGGAGATGTTTATATCCGCAATGTTTTAACTGAACATGTTAAACCACTGATTGCAAAAATGCATGAGATGGGAATTATTGTCGAAGAAGATATAGCAGGGGTTAAAGTTAAAGCAGACGGTAAATTAAAAGCTGTTGATGTCAAAACTCTGCCCTATCCTGGCTTTCCGACAGATATGCAGTCTCAAATGATGGCTTTATTAACCCAGGCTGATGAGACAAGTTTAATCATTGAAACAGTTTGGGAAAATCGTTTTATGCATGTAGATGAATTAAAAAGAATGGGAGCAGATATCAAGATTGATGGACACAGTGCTCTCGTAAAACCTGGTTGCCTAACCGGTGCTGAAGTAAGAGCTACAGATTTGAGGGCAGGAGCTGCACTTATTCTGGCCGGATTAGCTGCTGAAGGTCAAACAGAAGTTAAAGATATCTATCATGTTGAGCGAGGTTATGAAAATATAGAAGAGAGGCTCAAGGAAGTTGGGGCTTCAATAAATAAAGTATCTGAGTAAATAAAACCTGCCGCTGATATTTCAGCGGTTTTCTGTTTTGAAATTGATTTTGGTTCTTCAATAAAACAAGGTGGTGAATAAAATGATTACAACGGTAACGTTAAACCCGTCAATTGACCGTGAGTACTTTGTTGAAAAAAATGAGGTTATGAAAAACCAGTTTATTTACAATGAAGAAAATCTAAAGGTTTATCCAGGTGGTAAAGGCTTGATTAGTGCGATTAACTTTAAAGAACTGGGTTATGGTGATGTGCAAAATATTGGTTTTGTTGGCGGCAAACAGGGTTTATTTTTCGAAAAAATGGTTCAAGAACATAATATTATAAGCAACTATATTCATACTGAAAGAGAAATAAGAAACAATGTAAAAATTATTGGTAAAGAACCTGCAACCTATACTCAGTACAATGATTATACATTTGAGGTTGAAAAGGAAGAAGTTGATGAGCTGATAATTAGGTTTAAAAGATCAATTTCGGAAAGTGAGTGTATTTTAATTTCTGGATCAGTTCCAGTTGGAGTAGATTTTGATATTTATCAGCGTTTAATTAAAATTGCTAAAGATAAAGGAAAACGTGTTTTTCTGCAGGCCAGTGGTGAAGCTTTAAAATTAGCTTTAGAGTCAGAACCAGATGTTGTAACCCCATATTTCAAACATCATAAAACTATTTTAGATATGGAGATGGAAGAGAAAAAAGATTATATCAAAGCAGGAAAAAAAATGCAGGAAATGGGAGCCAAA
>NZ_QBLR01000066.1:0-15913 GCF_003070835.1 Halanaerobium sp.
ACTTGTTCCCATCTCGAACACAAAAGTTAAGTCCTCCAGCGCCTATGGTACTGCATTGGTAACGATGTGGGAGAGTAGGTCGCTGCCGGTCCTTTTTTAAATACTCCCCGATAGCTCAGTTGGTAGAGCAGGTGACTGTTAATCATCTTGTCGCAAGTTCGAGTCTTGCTCGGGGAGCCATTTTTTATTTAGAGACCTTTTAAAGGGTCTTTTTTTGATATATAGAGCATTTAATTACTGATAAAGAAAATAAATTATAACATAAGAGAATTTAATTGCGAAACACTCACCTAAAGGTGGGTGTTTTTTTGTGTGATAATTTACTTGCATTTTTTTATAAATATAGTATTATATAATTAAAGGTCAAGATAAGTCAAAGTTAGGAGGGGGAGAATATGTCAAGTTTGTCTGATCAGATTGAAAGATATTTAAGAAGACAAATCTCTAAATATCAGGGCAAGGTAAAGATAAAAAGAAATCAATTAGCTGAAAATTTCGATTGTGCTCCTTCCCAAATTAATTATGTTCTTGATACTCGATTTACAGTAGAAAAAGGCTATATCGTCGAAAGTCAGCGCGGCGGCGGTGGCTTTATTAGAATAATTAGAGTTACTTTAGATTCTGATAAAGAAGTAATTCAGGAAGTTATAAATAAATTAGATAGGGCAATAAGTCAGAAAGAAGCACATGGAATAATTAAAAGATTATATGATAATGATTTGATTTCAGAAAGAGAATCTTATTTAATGGAAAGAGCAGTGCACCGAAATGTTTTAGGGATTTCTCTGCCGGAAAGAGATTATTTGAGAGGGAGAATTTTAAAAAATATGCTTGAGGTCATATTTAAAGTGAAGGAGGATTAGCCAATGCTCTGTGATAGATGTGGTGAAAATGAAGCATCTGTTCATTTAACAAGGATTATTAATGGACAGAAAGAAGAAATCCATCTTTGTGAAGAATGTGCTAGAAGAAGCAGCAAGTTAAATGCAGAGGATAATAATTTAAGTTTTCAGAGCCTGTTGTCAGGAATTTTAAATCATAATTTTTCAAATCAGGAATCTTCTTATTTTACAAATAAGAATTCAAAAGAGCTTAAATGCCCAAACTGCGGCCTAAGTTATCAGAAATTTACACAAGGTGGGCTTTTTGGCTGTCAGAAATGTTTTGAAGTTTTTGAACCCAAACTGGATGAACTTTTTAAAAGGATTCATGGAAACAGCAGGCATAAAGGCAAATATCCACTTTCATTTAAACAGCTAATTGAGGTAGAAAGTGAAATAAATAAATTAAAAAAGGAAATGCAGATTGCTGTTGAAAAAGAAGATTTTGAAAAAGCTGCAGAAATCAGAGATAAAATCCATGCTGTAAAAGATGACATGGAGGAAGATAAGAATGAAAAATAATCTAGTAAGTGACTGGCAGATTGAAGACGGTAATGAAAAAGATGTTATTTTAAGTTCCAGAATACGACTGGCAAGAAATCTAAAAAAGCATAAATTTCCTAATAGGAGCAATTATGAAGAGAAGAAAGAATTAATCGCATCTTTAAAAAGAGAACTTGATTTTCTAATAGATAGTGGATTTGATTTTTATTTAATGAGTGATTTAAGTGAAATTGAAAGAGAAGTTTTACATGAAGAACATTTAATAAGTCAGGGTCATTCGGAAAGTTCAGAAACTAAAGCTTTATTTTTAAATAACAGCAAACACCTCTCAATTATGGTTAACGAAGAGGACCACTTAAGGCTTCAAATCTTAAAAGCAGGTCTTGAGTTTAATGATCTCTGGCAGAAAATCGATCAAATCGACAATCAACTGGATGAAAAATTAGAATATGCTTTTTCGGATAAATGGGGCTATTTAACCAGCTGTCCTACTAATGTAGGGACTGCTTTAAGAGCTTCTGTGATGTGTCATTTGCCTGCTCTTGTTTTAAGTGGACGAATAGATAATATTTTAGGTGCAGTTGGAAAATTTGGCCTAACTGTAAGAGGTGTTGCAGGAGAAGGAAGCAGCAGTGAAGCTGAGCTTTTTCAGATTTCAAATCAGATAACATTAGGTTTTAATGAAAAAGAAATTATAGATAAACTTGATAGTGTTATTCAGCAGATTATTGCGGAAGAGAGAAAAAGCAGGGAGTATTTGCTGAGAAACAATTATCTTAAGTTAAAAGACAATGTTTTAAGGTCATTAGGAATTTTGAAATATGCTTATCAGCTTGAAGAAGCTGAAGCTTTAAAGTATTTATCGAGAATTAAATTTGGGCAGGATGCAAATTTAATTGAAGAAAAACTAGATCAAGATTTATTTTCGAAATTATTATTTAAAATAAAGGATGCGCATTTAAAGCACAGTTTTGGTATGAAGCTTAGACAGGATAAAATTAATATAAAAAGAGCTGAAATAATTAGAAATATATTAAATGAGGAGTGAAAATAATGTTTGCTAAATTTACAGAAAGAGCAAGAAAAGTTTTGAGTATTGCTGAACAGGAAGCTTTAAAACTTAAACACAGTTATGTAGGGACAGAGCATATTTTATATGGCCTAATTGCAGAAGGTCAGGGGATTGCTGCTCGTTCATTAATAGATAATGGAGTAAGCAAAGAAGTTATTGAAAGTAAAATTATAGATATGATCGGTAAGGGACAGAATGAAGTTAAAGGTTCTATTGGTCTGACTCCCAGAAGTAAAAAAGTATTAAATCTGGCAATGGATGAAGCCCGTAAAATGGGTCATAATTACATTGGTACAGAACATCTACTCCTGGGCTTAATTAGAGAAGGAGAAGGTGTAGCAGTTCGAATTCTAATGGACTTAAATAGTGATATCAGCAATATCAAAGAAGAAGTTGTTGATTTACTTGGGGGTAAAAATTCGATGCAGAAAAACAAAAAGTCTTCAGGTAGAAAAACTAAAAATTTAGATGAATACAGTCGTGATCTGACAGAAATGGCAAGAGAAAATAAACTTGATCCGGTTATCGGAAGAGATAAAGAAATTAATAGAGTAATTCAGGTTTTAAGCCGCAGAACTAAAAACAATCCTGTTTTAATTGGTGAGCCTGGTGTTGGTAAGACAGCTATTATTGAAGGCCTGGCACAGATGATAGTAAGTGAAAATGTACCTGAATTACTTTTAAATAAGCGGGTGGTTTCTCTTGATTTAAGTTCTCTGGTTGCTGGATCAAAGTATAGAGGTGAATTTGAGCAGCGCTTAAAAGCTGTAATGACAGAAATAATTGAAAGCGGAGATATTATTCTCTTTATAGATGAGATGCATACTTTAGTAGGTGCTGGAGCAGCTGAAGGTGCAATTGATGCCGCTAATATTTTAAAACCTGCCCTTGCGCGAGGAGAGCTGCAGGCAATTGGAGCCACAACTCTTGATGAATACAGAAAGTATATTGAAAAAGATGCTGCTTTAGAGAGAAGATTTCAGTCTGTGCTGGTTGAAGAAAACTCAACAGAGGAAGCAATAGATATTTTAAAAGGACTGCGTGATCCTTACGAAGCACATCACAAGGTAAAAATTACTGATCAGGCTATAGAAGATGCTGTAGTCCTGTCACACCGCTATATTTCTGACAGATTTTTGCCTGATAAGGCAATTGATTTAATTGATGAAGCAGCTTCTAAAGTGAGATTGAGCAACAGTACCCGGCCACCTGAATTTAAAGAGTTGAGCCAGAAATTAGAAGAAGCAGAAAAGGAAAAAGAAGCGGCAGTTAAAAATCAGGAATTTGAAAAAGCTGCCAGGATGAGAGATAAAGAAAAGTCATTAAAAAAAGAATTAGAAGAATTAAAAAACAACTGGGAAGATGAAAAAGGAAAAGCAGAAGCTGTAGTAACAACTGAAGACATTGCAGAAATTGTTTCCAGCTGGACCGGAATACCGGTTACTAAACTTGAAGAAGCTGAAACTGAAAGATTACTGCGGCTGGAAGAGGAACTTCACAAACGAGTTATTGGTCAGGATGAAGCTATTAAAGCAGTATCAGAAGCTGTGCGCAGAGCTAGAGCTGGCCTTAAAGATCCTAAGCGACCAATCGGTTCTTTTATTTTCTTAGGTCCTACCGGAGTGGGTAAAACAGAGCTTGCAAAAACTCTTGCTGAAACAATGTTTAATGATGAAGACGCAATGATTAGAGTCGATATGTCTGAATATATGGAAAAACATTCAGTTTCCAGACTCGTTGGCTCACCTCCCGGTTATGTCGGCCATGATGAAGGTGGTCAACTAACCGAGCCGGTCCGTAGAAGACCTTATTCTGTAATTCTTTTTGATGAAATTGAAAAAGCACATCCAGATGTTTTTAATGTTTTGCTTCAGATTTTAGAAGATGGTGTTTTAACAGATACTCACGGCCGTAAAGTTGATTTTAAAAATACTATTGTGATTATGACCTCCAATGTTGGGGCTGACTTTATAGAAAAGCAGTCACAACTTGGTTTTAAAACTGAAAATGATGAGTCGGCTAGTTATGAGAGTATGAAAGATAATGTTATGTCTCAGCTTAGAAAAACATTTAGACCCGAGTTTTTGAACAGACTTGATGAAATTATTGTCTTCCATTCTTTAAATAAAGAGCACATTAAGAAGATTGTTGACTTAATGTTAGATGACTTAAGAGAGCGTCTGGAAGAGAAAGAAATTGAGCTTGAAATGACCGAAGCAGCTAAAGCAAAACTTGCAGAAGACGGCTATGATTCTGAATTTGGAGCACGCCCATTAAGAAGGACAATTCAGCGGCAGATTGAAAATCCACTCTCAATAAAAATACTGGATAAAGAGTTTGAAGAAAATAATAAAATCATTGTAGATGTTAAAGATGGTGAGTTTGATTTTAAGGTAAATTAAGCTTCGAACATTAAATTAACCTCTCTTGTAAAATGCTGTAAAAAATGATATAATTAATAATAAATATTAGCAGAATTAAAGCTAGGAGTTATCAATAATGGCAAAAGCAAAAAAGTATTATCTATGTCAGGAATGTGGTTATAAATCCGTTAATTGGATGGGGAAATGTTCTAACTGTGGTTCCTGGGATAGTTTGGAAGAGGTTATTGAAGATAAATCAAAAAATAAAAATAATAAATATGATCTAGAGAGAGAGGAGAAAGAACCTCAGCCAATTACCAAAATTTCATCGGTTAAGAGACAGCGTTATCAAACAAATATAACTGAACTTGATCGGGTACTTGGTGGGGGTATTGTTTCCGGCTCTCTGATCTTACTTGGTGGAGCCCCTGGTATCGGTAAATCAACACTGATACTCCAGGTGGCTTCTCTTTTTAGTCAAAAATATGGCAAAACTCTGTATCTTTCAGGAGAAGAATCTGCTTCCCAGTTAAAAATGAGGGCAGAGCGCCTGAACTGTATGGAAGAAAATTTAAATATTTTGGACGAGAGAGACTATATGGTTCTGGAAAATCATATCTCAAAAAACCAGGAATATTCATTGATTGTCGTAGATTCGATTCAAACTGTACATATTCCAGAATTAGATGCTGCTCCTGGGAATTTAACTCAGATCAAAGAAGTTACAAACCGACTTGTTAAATTAGCTAAAACAACAGGGATTCCAGTTGTTTTAATTGGTCATGTTACCAAAGAAGGAGAATTAGCTGGTCCGAGAGTTTTAGAACATTTGGTTGACACTGTGCTGCAGTTTGAAGGAGATAATTACCACATGTATCGAATGCTGCGGGCCAAAAAAAACCGTTTCGGTTCTACAAACGAAATTGGTGTTTTTGAAATGAAAGAAAATGGGATTAATGAGGTTGCTAATCCATCTAGTTTCTTTATTAACGAGAGATCTGCAGATGTATCTGGTTCAATTATTACTCCGGCACTGGAAGGGAGTAGAGTACTGCTGGTTGAAGTGCAGTCTTTGGTTACTGAGGCTGCTTTTCCTTCGCCGCAGAGGCTGGCAAAGGGTGTTGATTATAAGAGATTGTCTCTGCTTTTAGCTGTGTTAGAAAAGAGGCTGGGAGCTAACTTTAAAGAACATGATGTAAACTTAAATATTACCGGCGGCTTGAATGTGGAAGAACCGGGGCTTGATCTAGCTATAATAGCAGCTGTTGTTTCCAGTTATAAAGATATATCACTTGATAATGATCTGGCCGTGATTGGAGAAGTTGGTCTTGGGGGAGAGGTAAGAGCAGTTGGACAGATTGAAAAAAGAATCAATGAATTAAAAAAACTCTCATTTAAAAAAGTTATTATTCCGGCAGCAAATGCAAAGAAGATTGCTTTTGATCCGGAAATCAAAATAGATGCAGTTAAAGATATAGCTGAATTTGTAAAAATTATTATAAAATAAATTTACGAAATGAGGTGAAGCAGTGGAAGAAATTGACGAAAAACTATTAGATATTCTTAAAGTTTTAGCTCCCGGGACAGTGTTTAGAGATGGGCTAGAAAATATTTTAAGAGCTCAAACTGGTGGTTTGATTGTAGTTAGTGATAAAGAGGAAGTTCTGGAGCTGGTTAATGATGGTTTCCAAATTGAAGCCCCTATCTCACCTGCTCGTTTGTATGAACTTGCGAAAATGGATGGGGCAATAGTTCTGGACCAGGACGCAGAAAACATTCTTTTTGCTAATGCTCAATTGATTCCTGACCCAACAGTTAAATCTTCTGAAACTGGAACCAGGCACAAAACTGCCGAAAGAGTAGCTCGTCAGACAGGAGAGCTGGTTATTGCAATTTCTCAGAGAAGATCAATAATTACAATTTATAAGGGTGATTCGAAACATATTTTAGAAGATATCAGGGTTGTACTTGTTAAGGCCAATCAGGCTATTCAGACTCTGGAAAAATATCGCTCTGTCTTTGACCAGGCTCTGACAAATTTAAGTGCCTTAGAATTTGAAAATCTGGTTACCCTTTCTGATGTTGTAACTGTTATCCAGAGAACAGAAATGGTTTTAAAGATTCAGCGTGAAATAGAAAAATATATTTCTGAGCTTGGTTCAGAGGGCAGATTGATTAAAATGCAGTTAGAAGAACTGGTCAGCAATGTTAGAGAAGAGGGGATTCTGCTGATTGAAGATTATATTTCAGAAGAGCTGGAAGAAGATACTTCTGATCCAGAAAAAGTACTAGAAAATCTAACTGACTGGTCCTCTGATGAAATTCTGACATTAAATACAATCAGCAAAGCGCTTGGATACAGTGGTAGTGTAAATGCACTGGACGAAACAGTTTCACCGAGAGGTTATCGGATTATGCGGAAAATACCGAGGCTGCCAATGCCAGTTATAGAAAATTTAGTGGAACACTTTAAAAATCTGCAGGAAATCATTCGAGCATCAGTTGACGAGCTTGATGATGTAGATGGGATTGGTGAAGTAAGAGCTCAGGCAATTAAAGATGGACTGCGCCGCTTAAGAGATCAGGTTTTACTAGATAGACATATTTAGTACACTTCGTTATAATTTAATGTAAAAAGTTAGCAGATTGACTGCCGCTTTTTAAAATGGTATAATTATAAGGTGGATTTTTATTGCTTTCATAAAAGAGGAGTGGATAAGATGTATAAAATTGGTGATAAAGTCGTTTATCCAAATCATGGTGCAGGGACCATTGTTGGTATTGAGACTAAGACTATTTTAGATGAGAAAAAAGAGTACTATATTATGAAACTTCCGATTGGAGAAATGAAAGTTATGATTCCAGTTGATAAAATTGATAAAATTGGTATTCGAGATGTTATTTCTGAAGCAAAAGCAGATGAAGTATTTGAACTATTAAATGGTGAAAAAAGCAAAATGTCTCAGAATTGGAATCGTCGGTTTCGTGCTAATCAGGAAAAATTGAAGACCGGAGACATATTTGAAGTAGCTGAGGTTGTTCGAAATTTAAGTATTAGAGATAGAGAAAAAGGTCTTTCTACAGGTGAGAAAAAAATGCTGAGTAATGCCCGCCAGATTTTAATTAGTGAACTTGTTCTGGCAAAAGATATGGATGAAGAAAGCATTTCAGAAAAGATGGATGATTTATTTACACTTGACGAAGATGATCTTGATTCTTAACTAAAGATTATCTGGGGGAGGGGGTGAGATAATGCTAAAAAAGATAATGCGCTTGATTTTTGGGGTTTTTGGTGGTGTTATCGCTTACCATATAATTGATATCTTTGGTTTAGCAACTGAATATTCTTTTAGCTGGCAAAATATCGGGGAATTCTTTTTAACAAAACAATTTTATGCTGTTCTTTTTGGTGCAGTTCTGGGTTATTTTTTATTATTTTATTTATTAGATAAATTACTTAATTTTATAATGGAGTTGGAGTTAAGATTTAAAGATTTAACCTGGAAGAAAATTGTGATAGCAGTTATTGGTTTAATAATTGGTCTTATAACTGGTGCTATTATTAATTTTATATTTCCTATTCCTCAAATACCTCGTATTGGTATGCCTCTACAAGTTTTTATTAATATTACTTTTACCTATATGGGATTTGCCCTTGCTATTCACAAAGAGAAAGATATAGCATCTTTTTTGTTTTCAGAAAAAAAAGAAGAAATTGACTGTCCACAGCTAAAAACTGGGAGTGATAAGATTTTAGATACCAGTGTCATAATTGATGGTCGAATTTATGATATCTGTAAAACTGGTTTTATCGAGGGGAATTTTATTATTCCCGAATTTGTGTTAGAAGAATTACAACATATAGCTGATTCAGCAGATGACTTGAAGCGGAATCGGGGGCGTCGAGGCCTTGATATTTTAAGACAGATGCAGAATGATGATCAAATTATGGTGGAAATAATTGACTATGATTTTGAAGAAATATCTGAGGTGGACAGCAAATTGGTTAAATTAGCCCAGGTGATTGAGGCTAAGGTTTTAACAAATGATTATAATCTTAATAAAGTTGCTGAACTCCAGGGGGTAAATGTTTTAAATATCAATGAGCTGGCCAATGCCGTTAAACCGGTTGTTTTACCCGGGGAAGAGATGGATGTTAAGGTCATTAAAGAAGGTAAGGAAAATGGACAGGGTGTTGCCTATCTTGACGATGGGACAATGATTGTTATCGAAGAAGGCATTAAATATATGGGAGATGATATCTCGGTGCTTGTTACCAGCATTTTACAGACAGCCGCTGGCAGAATGATCTTTGCTCGCCCCAAAACAAATTAAAGGATGGTTTTGATGTCAGAGATTGGAGTTTTAATCCCTGCTGCTGGAAAAGGTAGTAGAATGGGAAAGAAGATAAACAAACAGTTTTTAGATCTGCTTGGGAAACCGGTAATCTATCATACAATTAAATCATTTTTAGACTGGCAGCGTGATTTTGAGCTGAATATAGTCCTGGCTGCTGCCGAAATAGATTATTTTAAGCAAAAAATATTGCCCCTGTTTTCAGATTATCACCAGCAGTTTAATGTAGTTGCTGGTGGAAAGAGTAGAAAAGAATCGGTTAATAATGGCCTGCAGAACTTTAGTGATAAAGTTAAGTATGTTATAATACATGATGGTGCTCGTCCTATGATAAAAAGAGAGTTAATCGAAAAGAGTTTTCAGGCAGTAAAAAAGTACGGTGCAGTCAGCTGTGGTGTTAAAGTTAAAGATACAATTAAGGTAGTAGAAAATTCTTTTTCTAAAAAAACACTTGCCCGTGATTCATTAAGAGCGATTCAAACCCCACAGGCTTTTAAATTAGATTTAATTAAAAAAGCACATCATAATTATAGAAAAGATAAAGCGCTGGATGACGCTACTCTGGTTGAAGAATTAGGAGAAAAGGTATATATAGTCGAAGGAGATTATAATAATTTTAAAATTACTACTCCAGAAGATTTAAAACCGGCAGAAATAATTTTAAAGGAGCGGTTTAATGTTTAAAGTTGGTTTTGGTTATGACAGCCATCGCTTTGATAAAGACAGAAAACTTTTTTTGGGTGGAGTTGAAATAGAATCAGAATACGGTCTTCAGGGCCATTCTGATGCAGATGTTCTGCTGCATGCTTTAATGGATGCTCTGCTGGGTTCAGTTGGAAGTGGCGATATTGGCAGTCATTTTCCAGATGATGATCCTGAGTATAAAAATATAAACAGTTTGAAGTTACTTGCTGAGGTAAAAAAAGAGCTTGAGAATGAAAAATTTGTGATAAATAATTGTGATTTAGTAGTTGTAGCAGAGAAGCCAAAATTAAAACTCTATCGAGATAAGATAGTTAATTCAATTGCTAAAAATTTGGAATTAGAAGCAGAAAATATTAATTTTAAGGCAACAACAAATGAGAAAATGGGCTTTATTGGCCGAAGAGAAGGTATGGCAGCATATGCTGTTGTAAGTGTAGTGGAGAAGTCATTGTGGCAGTTTTTAAAGAAGCTGAACAGGAAGGGAGTATTAGATGATGTTAGTAAAAAATATAATGACAAATGATCCAATAACAATTACTCCAGAGGCAACAATTATGGAGGCAGAAAAAATGCTTTCTATTAATAAAATAGGGAGATTGTTAGTAGAAAAGAATGGTAAAATAATTGGCATGCTTACAGATGGTGATATAATTTCAGAGAAGAATTTGGACGCACCAGTGAGTGAGTTTATGTCTGATGATTTAATTATAATTAATGAAAATAGTACTGTCCAGCAGGCAGCAAAGAAACTATCAGATAACCATATCGGAGGACTGCCTGTTTTTAATGATAAAGATCAGTTAGTCGGAATAGTTACTTCTGAAGATATTGTTTATGGATATTTAAAAGATGAAGAAGAAGAAATGGAAATGGAAAAGAAAACTATAACCCCAGAAAGTTCTGCTATTTATCTTTCGATGACCAGAAGTCGGGATTACGAAGAATACTGGCTGAAAAAGATCGAAGGTTATGGTTACCGCGGAGCTATAACTCAGACTGGTGCCAGCGCAGAAAAGCTACCCATAAAACTGCGCGAGAGTACAACTGTAGCTGCAATTGCTAGGGGTGTAATTAGTGAAAACTCACGCGAAAAAATGGCTGTTTCCAATGCTGTTAAAGATGCCTACAGTCAGCTGGATCTTGTAAACCCTGGTCTTGGTGGAGGATTTAAAATAGCTGTTGTTCGTGGTGATGGTCATGTTTCTGTAGCTATTTTTGGTAAGTTCGGGCATGCATTAGTTGATGGTCCAGAACAGTTAACTGTAGGTACAAGTGTAATATAATATTAAACAATTTTAAATTAATTTAGGAGGAATTATAAGGTTATGAGTAATAACATAAGATTGCGTTTCCCCCCGAGTCCTACCGGGAAGATCCATATTGGTAACATGCGTACCGCTCTTTTTAACTGGCTGGTTGCCAAGCAAAAAGGTGGCGAGTTGGTATTAAGAATTGAAGATACAGATCAGGCAAGATCAACCAAAGAATTTGAAGATATCATCATTCAAGAAATGGAATGGCTGGGTCTTGATGCAGACGAAGGTGTTGGGATTGGTGGGGATTATGGTCCTTACCGTCAGACCGAAAGAATTGACCTTTATCAGGAATATGCTGATAAACTTTTAGAATCAGGTCATGCCTATAAATGTTACTGTACTAAAGAAGAGCTTGATCAAATGAGGCAGAAAGCTATTGATAATGATGAGATGCCTCGTTATGATGGCTCCTGCCGTAATTTAACTGAAGAAGAACGAAAGGCTTATGAAGCTGAGGGTAGAGAACCGGTACTGCGTTTTAAGCTACCTGCAGAAGAAAGAGAAATAATTGTAGAAGATTTAATCCGGGGAGATGTTAGTTTTAATTCCTCTGTTTTAGATGATTTTATTATCTTTAAATCAGATGGAATGCCCACCTATAATTTTGCAGTTGTAATTGACGATGCATTAATGAAAATTTCACATGTGATTAGAGGGGAAGATCACCTTTCTAATACGCCAAAGCAAATTTTAATCTATGAAGCTTTAGGATTTGATTTACCTAAATTTGCTCATCTGCCTTTAATTTTAGATGAAAACAAGGCTAAACTTAAAAAGCGGGGTAAGGACTCTGTATATATTGGCGAATTTAGAGAGCAGGGATATTTACCAGAAGCTCTATTTAATTTCATGGCTCTTTTAGGCTGGTCGACTGGAGATGAAGAAGAAATTCTTTCTCAGGCTGAAATCATCGATCGTTTTGCTATTGAAGATGTCAATAAAAGTGGTGCTGTTTTTGACAGAGAAAAATTAAACTGGATGAATGGTAAATATATTAGAGCAGCAGAACTTGAGCGGATTTTTGAGCTGTCTTTACCATTTTTACTTGATTCAGGTCTTGTAGAACAGGAATATATTCAAAATAATAGAGATTGGCTTCTTAAAGTTATTGATGAGAGCAGAACTGGAGTTGATTATTTGTCTCAAATTCCAGCAGAAGCTGAATTATTCCTGACAGAAATTGAATTTGAAGACCCTGCAGCAGCAGCTGAAGAATTTAAAGGTGAAGATGTAAAATTAGTATTTGAAACTTTAAAAGAAAAGGCTTTTGCCAGGAAAGAATTAACAGCAGAGGCTGTTGGCGAGATTTTTAAGGAGCTGAAAAATGAGCTTGATGTTGGGGGCAGAACAATTTATCATCCAACCAGACTTGCAATCACAGGTAAAGGCTCAGGTCCTGAAATGACCAGTGTAATATCTATTTTTGGAGCTGAAGAAATTGCCCGCAGACTTGATGCTGCCTTAGAACTTGCTGAAAACAATTAATAAGAGATAATTAAAGGGTCTTCTCTGAGGGAGAAGGCTCTTTTTAAAAATGGATTTGTTTTTAGTTATTAAATATTTCAAGTCAGAAAGGAGTGAGTAAATGCTTAAAGTTTATAATACTTTAACAGGTCAAAAAGAAAAGTTTGAGACAGTAGAAGCGGGTAAGGTGAAGATGTATGTCTGTGGTCTTACTGTTCAAAATTATTCTCATATCGGACATATCAGGAGTGCAATAAATTATGATGTAATCAGAAGATTTCTCGAATATTTAGGTTATGAAGTTGATTATATTTCTAATTTTACTGATATTAATGAGAAGATTGTCAAAAGAGCAGAAGAGGAAGGGATTACTCCCTCCGAACTGGCTGATAAATATGCCAATGCATTTTTAGAAGATATAAGAGAATTTAATATTAAGCCTGCTGATAAATATTTACGGGTCAGTGAAAATATCGATCAAATTATTGAGATGGTAAAAACTCTGATTGAAAAAGGTTATGCTTATGAGGTAAATGGTAATGTTTATTTTAGGGTGGAAAGTTTTGAAGATTATGGAAAGCTGTCTGGTAGAAGTCTTGATGAAATGCAGGCTGGTGTCAGAATTGCAGTTAATGAAGAAAAAGAAAACCCTCTTGACTTTGGACTCTGGAAAAAAGTTGAAGCTGAAGAAGGCTGGGACAGCCCCTGGGGTGAAGGATGGCCGGGGTGGCATATTGAATGTTCTGCAATGTCAATGAAACGCCTGGGGGCCACTTTTGACATTCATGGTGGTGGAGTTGATCTGATCTTCCCACATCATGAAAATGAGATTGCCCAGTCAGAAGCATACAGCGGCAAGAAATTTGTTAATTACTGGCTGCATAATGGTACAGTTAATTTAAGTGGGGAAAAAATGTCTAAATCTCAGGGGAATTTCTTTACCAGCAGAGAGGTATTAAAAGAATTTCCAGCTCAGACTGTCAGATATTTTCTTATGAGCAGACATTATAGAAGCCCAATCGACTTTTCTTACGAAAAATTAGAAGAAGCTGAGATTTCACTGCAGAGAATTGAAAATGCAAGACGTCAGCTGGCAAAGGTGTTAAGTCTGGATATAGAATCTGCTGAGGATAACGAGGAAAATGAAAACTTTTTTACCAAAGTAGTAGAACTAAAGGACAGTTTTGCGGCTGCCTTAAATGATGATTTTAATACTGCTGAAGCGATAGGAGTTTTACATGATCTTGTTGGAGAAATAAATATCTACTTAAATCAGAAAGATTTTACTTTAAATGAGAAAAATTTTGCTGTTCTCGAAGAAACAGAAGAAGTATTTTTAGAACTGGCAGAAATTCTTGGTTTGAAATTTGAATTAAATAAGGCTCCTGGCGCAGATGATAAACTGGTTGATCCACTTATTAGCCTTTTACTTGAATTAAGAGACCGAGCAAGAGATAATAAAAACTGGGAAGAAGCTGATCTGATTAGAGATCGACTCCAGGAAATAGGGGTTGAAGTGACAGATACACCCAGAGGAACAGAATGGGAAATCAAGGGAAAAGAGGAATGATAAATAAATGCCAAAGATTGAAGGAAGAAATCCGGTTTATGAAGCATTAAGAGGAAACAGAAAAATTCATCGTATTTTCATCCAGGAAAAAATTAGTGCTGAAGTGATAGATGATATTTTAGAACTCGCTGCTGAAAAGAAGATTCCAGTTAGCAGAATTTCATCGCAAAAATTAGATGAAAGTGCCAGGTCTCATGCTCATCAGGGAGTTATTGCAGAAGCTGACCCACTAAAAGAATATGGACTGGCAGATATTATTAAAATTAAAGAAAATAAAGATGGGGATGCACTTGTTGTAATTTTAGATGAAATCAAAGATCCCCATAATTTTGGAGCAATAATCAGAACTGCTTATGCAGCTGGCGCAGATGCAGTTGTATATCAGGACCGAAGAGCTGTAGGGATTACTCCTGTAGTTCTTAAAGCAGCTGCCGGGGCAGCTGAACACATTCCCTTAGTTAAGGTTTCTAATATTAATTATGCTATTCGTGATTTAAAAGAAGCTCATTTCTGGATTGCTGGTGCAGATGCAGCAGCAGAACAGACACATTTTGAGGCTGATTTGAGCGGTTCGATTGGACTTGTGATTGGAAGTGAAGGCAGTGGTCTGAGAAGACTGGTTAGAGAAAACTGTGACTTCCTGGTTAAAATCCCAATGAGCGGAGAACTGGGATCCCTAAACGCCTCTGTAGCAGCGGCTATTATAATCTACGAAATTTTCCGTCAGCGCGGAAAAGATATTTCTTGACGAAAGTTTTTTTAGCAAGTATAATAGTAATGTAATGGATAAGGGAGGGGATTCTGGTTGAAGATGAATGCTCATGAACTCGATTTTGATGATATCAGTTTTGAGGAGTATAAGCAGATGTCCGATGATGAACTGGTTGAACTGGTACATCAGGGGGATATGGAAGCTCAGGAAACTCTAATCAAGCGTTATAAAAATTTTGTACTTGCTAAATCACGCTCTTATTTTTTAGTCGGAGCTGACAGGGAAGATATTGTCCAGGAAGGTATGATTGGTCTTTATAAAGCTGTGCGTGATTATAAGATTGAGAGATTGGCTTCTTTTAGGGCTTTTGCAGAATTATGCATTACCCGTCAGATTATAACTGCAATCAAAGCTGCTACTCGCCAGAAACACCAGCCTTTAAACACTTATATTTCTTTAAATAAGCCGATCTATGATGAGGAATCTGATAGAACCCTTTTGGATATCTTAAAAGGTGGAAAATTATCCAATCCAGAAGCTTTATTTATCAGTAATGAAACTTATGATTTGATTGAGTCTGAAATTTCATCAATGCTGAGTGATCTAGAATTTGATGTACTACAGGAATATTTAGATGGAAAATCATATCAAAAAATTGCTGAAAGTTTGGATAAACATGTTAAATCTGTAGATAATGCTCTCCAGAGAGTCAAAAGAAAATTAGAAGTATTTTTAGAAAAGCATAATATTTAATTTTCTATCTTACTTCTAATTCAAATAAATATGGCTGTCATTAATGACAGCATTCGGCCTGCAGCCGCCAGGCCTTTTTTGTGGATATTTTATCCTGATGGCTACATAAAAATAAGTAAAATTTTTAAGGGGGAAGAAAAGAAAATGGCAAAAGCAAAATTTGAAAGAACAAAACCACATGTTAACATAGGAACAATAGGACATGTTGACCATGGAA
>NZ_QBLR01000479.1:0-1499 GCF_003070835.1 Halanaerobium sp.
ATCTTCATTGATAGCTAATTTAAGATCATTAAATTTACTTTCTAAACTTTTATCTAAAGAGCTCATCAATTATTTCCTCCCTGCTATAATGTAATTCAAAGCTGGCATTTTTAGCACCAGAAAAATTAAAATCATAATATCCTGCGAGTGATCCTTTTTTAAGTAGCTCTACCTTTTGATTTTCTGTTAGCATTAAGGCCTTAAACATTGCTGAGTTAAAAATCTCATTATCACTTAAGTCTGTCAATTTAAGCTGATAGACTAAATAAGTGATTATTTTTTCATCTGGATAAGGATAGCTGATTAAACTTTTACTTCTACCTTCTTTTTTAAACAGGCCAATTCTTCTCATAAATGCACTATACTTTGAAGATATCATTTTTAGAGTGCTTTCACTCCAGTCAGTTATTTTAGTTCCTTCTCCAAATTCATTTAAAAAATCTAAGATTTCAGCTGATTCGATAAGCTTTCTGTTTTCCTGATATTTTTTATATACTAAATTCTCTGTTATATCAGCAAACAAATCATTAGAATGAAAGGCTTCCAGATAGATAAAAGTTCTTTTAAATGAATTATTAGGACTTGAATTGCTGATAGTTGCAATAAAAAACCCTTTGTCTTTTTGCTCTGAATCTTTTAAGAAAAGCTTGTTTATTACTGAAAAGAATCTTTTGCGGCTGCTTGTAATATCAAAGCCAAAAGCATTTCCTTCAATGAATTCTTCTTTTGCTGCTTCAAGACCATGTTGATTGTAGTATTTTATTGTTTCAATAATTACATTTGGATCTGAAATACTTCCTAGGGGATTGATTGCTGTATTGTAATTTTTCATAATGACACCTCTCTTATTGATATGATCTCTATAAAATAATAACATAGGGGAGCGACACCCTTATGTCATTTCATTTCATTATTTATTCAAAAACCTCTACCGCGACTGATTCAGGCACCCACATATAATCAATACCCTCATCATTAATAGGAAACTCAAAGTAATACCAGTTACCATCTAGATCTGTTTTGTACTGGTCACTGCCTTCCAAACCTTCCAACCACTGTTCTTCAGCAATAACTAATTCATCTTCGTGATTGACTGGGCTTTCAGGAAAACCTTCTCTTATAATCTTAAGCTTATATTCACCATCTGGAAAATTAAATCCACTTTCTTTATATGATTTTGTGGTATAAAACTCACCAACTTTATAATTATCCATTATTTTTTCAACTCCTAATTTTTTAATGGAATTAGAATAATCTTAAATTATTTAATATGCAAGTAACATTATCTCTATCTAGCTGACACTTTACTTACTAAAAATTGAATATAAACCTAAAGCTATCTTCGGGAAAAGATCGATAGAATAGAAAACAATACCTAAAACAAATAATATGATTGGCCATATAACAATTTTAAAATCAATATCTATCTTTTTTTGAAATATTACATTCCTTATTGTCAACATAAGAAAATATATACTTAAAAGTATTATAGAATTTAT